>DAOUHY010000074.1:0-63928 GCA_034428435.1 Caldilineaceae bacterium
ATCCGCCCTGGCCCAAACGCCCGAAGAAGACCCTTTCCAACCCTTCGAAGACGTTATCAAGCCCATGGAGTTCCAGAACACGGCCCACATCCTGCTCAGTGAAGAAGAGCAGGCCGCCGCCCTCGAAGAGTACAGAGCCCGCAACATCCGCTCGCCCCAGGAAATCTGGACGGGCGAAGCCTGCTTCGCCTGCCACAACCTCGAAGAAAGACAGGTCGATCTCTACGGCCAGAACGGCCCCAACTTCGCCGACCTCTACGAACGCGCCGGCGCCCGTGTCGAAGGCATGACCGCCGAAGAATACGTCTACGAGAGCATCGTCAATCCTACTGCTTTCGTAGTCGAAACCTACGAGCAAGCCGGCCAGATGCCGCAGAATTTCGCCGAAAAGTTGAGCGAAGACGAGATCCAGGCCCTCGTAGCCTGGCTGCTCAATCCCGACCGGGAGCAATAGCAGAGGAGCAAAGAGCGAGGGGAGTGGAGTGGCTTCCTCGCTCCGGCTCCCCCCGGAACCTACCCCCATCTTATCGAAGAGTCCTTCTCTTTTCTCCTCTCCGTCAGAAACATCCCATTCAGAGGCTGTTGCGTGAAAAGCGCAAGACCCCAACGTTTCCGAAACCGCCGTCACGCCGGCACGCTGCTCGGGGCCATGCTCCGCGAGTCGGAGGCTGTCAACCCCCTCGTCCTCGGCCTCCTGCGCGGAGGAGTACCCGTAGCCAGTGAGGTCGCCCGCGCTCTCAAGGCCCCCCTCGATGTCTGGCTCGTACGCAAGCTCGGCGTCCCCGGCCAGACCGAACTGGCCTTCGGCGCCATCGCCGAAGGCGGTGTCCAGGTCATAAACCAGAAAGTCGTCAAACAGCAGCGGCTGGGCAAAGACCGAATCCAGCAGATCTCGCGTCAACAGCACCAGGAACTGTCCCGCCGCGCCCAGATATTTCGCCGCGGCCGCCCACCTGCCCCCATCAAGGACCGCACCATCTTTCTCATCGACGACGGCTTGGCAACCGGTGCCTCCATGCGCGCCGCCGTCCGCGCTTTGACCTATCGCGAACCGCGTGAAATCGTACCCGCCGTCCCCGTGGCACCGTCTCGTACAATCGCCGAATTGCGTTCGAATTCCGTTTCAGTCTCCGATGACTCGGAGGACGCGCCCGCCAATCTGGTAAGCCAGGTCGTCGCCCTTTTTTCGCCCTCGCCTTTCTGGGGTGTCGGTGCCTGGTATGACGACTTCCGCCAGATCAGCGACTCTGAGGTCGTCCGGCTTCTGGCCGCCCATGCGCGCTCCGATGGCACTGTTCAGTAACCTGTTCAAGGGCTCAATCCTGCGTACCAGGCGCGTTTGGCTTCCTTTGTTGATCCCAGTCTTGCCCCGTGCTTCCTCCGGCTCCAGCGGGATCGCTACAACCCATGAGAACCTATCAGCACACCATATTCTCGCCACTTGACACTGGTTTCTGAACACATATAATCTATCCAATCCCCGCCCAGTTCATCGGTGGGCGTTCAATACCCAAAGGAGACGCAACCATGCAACGTAGATTATCGAGACGTGATTTCCTGAAAACCGCGGCCTTGACTGGTGGCGCGGCGGCCTTGGCTGCCTGCGTAGCCCCTGCTGCCCCAGACTCTGAAGGCGCGGAGAGCGAGGCCGCCATGGCCCCCGTCGAAATCCAATGGTGGTCCTTCCCCCTCGGCCTGCCCGGCGATATCCTTCCACACGGGACTTGGGAACAGGAGAGGGCAGACGAATACAGCGATATGACCGAGGGCGTTACCATCAGCTACCAGGCCGTGGGATGGGACTCGATTGTCAAAGTTCAGACCTCAATCGCATCCGGCAACCCGCCCCATACAGTCCTGCGTGCCAGCGTTGACGGTATAATCCAGGCTCTGCAATCCGACGTTGCCGTGGAGATCGAGCTCCCTCAGGAGTTCCAGGATGACCTGCCCGCAGGCTGGTACGAAGGCATGCACTTCCGCGGCAAGAACTACATGGTGCCCTTCTATACCCTCGCCAACGGCATGGCCCTCAACCTCGATATCGTAGCCGAGGCCGGCGCCGATCACCTGCTTCCCCAGGCCCCCGAACGGACCTGGAACTTCGACGACTACCTGACCATGATGCAGGCCTGCACCTTCGAACGCGATGACGGCTCACAGGTCTGGGGCGCCGTCTTCTCCGCCGCCGAAACAAACCCCTTCTTCTACTGGCCCGACCAGGTCCTCAGCTGGAACTGGGGGACAGACACCGTAGAACTCCGGGACGGCGAGTGGGTCTGCAAGTTGGCCGAAGAGGAAGGTATCGCCTGGCTGCAATGGCTGCAGGACCTCTACTTCGTACATGGTGTCATCCCCAACCCGAACGGCCTCAGCGCCAGCCGCTGGGACTACTTCTTCCAGAAGTCCCTCCTCGGTGGTATCGGCCCCAGCATCGGCTGGTCGCAGCGTCCCGGCCTCGAAGTCGACCCCGATACCTTGGTAGTCACCGATACCGAGCGCGACATTAGATGGATCTTCGTCCAACCCCCCACCAACCCAGGTGTACCGCACTCACTCTACTGGGGCGGTCCCATGCTGGACGTCAATTCGATCGTCTACCGCGCCGGCGGTGCCAACGAAATCGGCCCGTCCATCGACTTTGCGCTCTGGCTCTCAAATCGCGAGAATCAGAAGTGGATAGCACAGTACCTGCTGCCCGCTCGCGTCTCTGCAGTTGAAGGCGTCACCAACCCCATGCTGGAATGGCACTACGAGCACTACATTCCTTATGGACGGCAGAGAGCCTCCGCACACGGTGGCCGCGCTCGTGAGACCGTCGAACAGCTTGAGCTCGTGCATCAGAAGATCTTCCTGCCTGTCCCACCGGAAGAGGCTGTACAGGATTTCTGCACCACCATTGCCAACCTGGAATGGTACGTGTAAAGTTCAAATACACGCACTGCGTATTGCATTCACCCTAGGGTCGCCCTGCAATACGCAGTGCCCCCACAAAAAATGACAGATAGAGTAGACAAAATCGGCAGCGGCCTGCGAATAGGTCCTATGACCTTCCAGTGGCCGCGCTTGACAATCGCCCAGTCGGAAAAGCTGTGGGGCTACCTCCTCATCATGCCCTTCATGGCCTTCTTCGTCGTCTTCTTCCTCCTTCCCTACGGCATGGTAATCTGGTTGAGCGTCGTCGACTGGCATCCGCGCGGCGTCACTGAATATGTAGGCCTCCAGAACTACGCCGATGTCGTCGAAATGCCCAGCGCGCAGAAGTCCATGATCAACTCCTTCTATTACGCGCTGATGGTCGTCCCAATCTCGACAGCCCTCTCGCTCCTGACCGCTATACTTATCGTTTCACTGCGCAGCAGCAACCTGCGCGGCTTTTTTCAAGCCGCCTTCTACCTGCCCGGCGTGATCTCCGGGCTTGCCGTAGCAATTATCTGGCGCTTTGTCTTTGATTTTCACGTGGGCGTCCTCAACTACGCACTCTCACTCGTCAAATTGGAGCCGGTCAACTGGCTGGGAAGCATATATGCCGCCCTTCCCTCCCTCGCCGGCATGGCCATCGTCTCCAGTAACGGCGTCGCCATCATCATATTCTGCGCCGCCCTCCTCAGCATCCCTTCCAGCCTCTACGACGCTGCAGCCGTGGATGGCGCCGCCTTCTGGCGCAAGCACTGGTCGATCACCCTTCCGCTCCTGACACCCGCAATGCTGTACGTGATCGTCGTCTCCACCCTCGGCGCCCTTCAGGTCTTCGTGCCCATCTACGTTCTGACGCGCGGCGGCCCTGTACACAGCACCATCACCGTCGGCTACTATATCTACAACCAGCTGATCTTCTACGCCAACGCCGGCACCGCTGCCGCAGCCGGACTGCTGCTCCTCGTGGCAACCGTCGGCTTTACCATTTTCCAATTCCGTCGCTTTTCCCAGGTTGTGGAATTCTGAACCGAAGGCCCGAACATGGCAACACAGTCCCGGCTCAACAGACAGACGCCTTCACTCTTGGAACTGCTGCAACTGCGCCTGCTCCCGGAAGGATCGGCCAGCGCATTACGCTACCTCGCGCTCCTTATGATCCTCGTGCTTGCCGCAGTTTCCCTGTTCCCGCTCTATTGGGCTCTGATCACCAGCTTCAAGCACCCCTCCGAAGTCGCTACAATTCCCCCCTCCTTTGTTCTGACTCGGCCCGTGCTTAAAAACTACATCGACCTCTTGACCGGCAGCGGCGTTGCCAACTCGCCTGTCCTCAAGTGGTTCTGGAACAGCGTCTTTACCGGCGCTGCCTTCACCCTCGGCGTTGTCCTCGTGGCCTCCCTGGCCGGCTACAGCTTTGCCCGCAAGCAGTTTCCCGGCCGCGACAAACTGTTCTGGCTCATTATCTCCACAATGCTTGTCCCGGCTTGGTCGACACTGATCGCCTCCTACGTCTTGACCTTGAAACTGGGCATGCACGACACCTACTGGGCCCTGATCCTGCCCGGTCTGGCCTCTCCTTTCGCACTCTTCCTCTTCCGCCAGTTCGCTGTGACACTGCCTGACGAACTCTTCCAGGCCGCCCGCATCGACGGCGCACACGAGCTGCAGCTCTGGTGGTTGATCACAATCCCTTTGTCCAGGCCCGTCCTCGCCACCCTCGCTATCTTTACCTTTACCTACCACTGGAACGACTTCCTCTGGCCTCTGCTGGTCCTGAACAAACCACAGATCTACACGATGCCCGTGGGCGTATCCATCATCATGTTCCAGCTGAAAGGCACCGGTCCCGCCTATGGAATCGGTATGTCTGCCGCCATTCTCATGTCCGTTCTTCCTATCGTCGCATTCATACTGATGCAAAAGCAGATGATCCAGGGGATCACCATCGGTTCACTGAAGGGATAGGTCGGCCAGCGCTATCGCAAGGAGCTCTCCATGGACTACAGTCACATTGAGAAACCGGATCTGGGCTACCGCTACGAATTCAGCATCGATGAGCTCGATGCCATGAACGAATGTGTCGAAGCGCACGGCTTCGCCATCATAAAAAACGTCTTGACCGAAGAACTGGTGGAAGACCTTCGCAAGTCCGTCGTGGAGGTGCTCGATCCCGACGGCACGCTGGGCGCGGGCAACAGCTTTACTCACACCGCCTTCGTCGAGCATTCCCCCGCCTCCTGGAAGCTCTTCGACCATGAGCCCTTCATGCGCGTGAACCGCTTCTACTGCGGCGATGGCGGTCTGACCATTCACCGCTCCGCCGCCATCATCCGCAACCCCGGCTCCGACCCACTGGGATGGCACACGGACTGGCATGGATTTGCCCAGGGTCCCCCGCAAAACGCGGGAGATGTGCTCAATAAGTTTAGCTTGCCCTCCGGGCTCTGGTTCTACATCACCGGCTCCTTCCCCAAGCACGGCGGCCTCGCCGTCATCGAGGATTCCCACGGGTTGGACTGGGAAGGGCCCGAGGGATTCCAGCTGACTCCGGACAAGCGCTCATTCCACCCCATCGGTACAGAGCCGCATAACTACGTCGGCTTCGACGTGCCCGGCATGGTACCGCTCTTCGGCGAGCCAACCGACCAGCTCGTCTTCGCCACCCGCACCTACCACGCCGCCTTCCCCAATCGCATCGACCGCGTCCGCCTCTCCTGCGGCGTCGGCTTCCGCCCCAAGGCATACAAGATCGACGCGCCCTGGCCGCTTCCTGATACCGCCAAGGCCTTCATAAAGGCCCTACCCGAGCGTTATCAGCACTATGTGGAGGAATATACCGGCATCCAGAACGACTGGCGGCCCGACGATGCCGAACCGCAAGCCGACGCCATGATGGAGTAGTGCCGAGCGTTCAGCAGCGCTTGGCGACGCGAAGCTGCTTCCCCACAATCAATGACTGCTTTTTCTGGTAGGCGGCTGCGCTTTTCAGGGCGTGGCAGTCGTGCCAGTGCATGTACGTCTTCTTCGGCCGGAGAACTGAATGGACTACAGCCACTTCGAAAAGCCCGATCTGGGCTATCGCTACGAATTCACACTCGACGAACCGGACGCCGCCCACCATTGCGTCGAGGCGCACGGCTTTGCCATCATCAAGAAAGTCCTCTCAGATGAAATGGTGCAAGAGCTCCAGGAGTCCGTCAAAAAGATTCTTGACCCGGATGGCACGTTGGGAGAGGGAAACAGCTTCACCCATTCCTCCTTCATCGAACAATCTCCAGCCATGTGGAATTTGCTCGACAATGAACCCTACCTGCGCGCACAGCGCACCTTGTGCCAGTCCCAGCACCTGTCCATCCTCCGCTCTGCAGCAATCCTGCGTAATCCCGGTTCCGCACCGCTCGCATGGCACTCCGACTTCTGCGGCTTCTCCAACGGCCCCCGCACCTTCTCTGGCGACGTACTGAACCGCGGCCCTTGGCCGTCCGGCCTCTGGTTCTATATCACCGGCTCCAATCCCGAACATGGCGGCCTGGCACTCATCGAAGACTCCCACCGCAAGGACTGGACCCCTCCCGATGGTTTCCAATTCACGCCGGATCGACGATCCTTTCACAAAGAGGGGACCCATCCAGAAAGGTACGTCGGTTTCGACGTGCCCGGCCTGGTACCCATCTTCACCGATCCTTTCGACCAGATCGTATTCGCTTCCCGCACCTACCACGCCGCCTTCCCCAATCGCACAAATCGCGTCCGGCTCTCCTGCGCTATCATCTACCGCCCGCGTGACTTCAAAATAGAAGCCCCGTGGCCACTCTCGCACGACGCACAGGCCTTCCTCAAGGCTCTCCCCAAACGATTGCAGCCGTTTGTTGAAGGCTACGTCGGCATCGACGATGACTGGAGTGGCGATGATGCTATGATGGGATAATGAATCAGGCGCGTTTGAGTGCCGCCGAGACGCCCTTCCGCAAGCCGCCGCGCTTGGAAGCGGTTCTGAAACGTGTGACTTAAGCCTGGAGTCGGCCGAGAGTCGAGCATGCCTGGGCCCCAAAATGCCGGGCCGGCACGTCACCACCTCAAGCCTTACCTTAGAAGGAGCTTTGAATGGATTACAGCCAAATACAGAAGCCGCAGCCGGGTTACCAATATGAGTTCACGCTGGACGAGCTGGACGCCGCCCAGAAATGTGTCGAAGCCCACGGCTTTGCCATCGTCAAGAGTGTCCTCTCGGATGAACTCGTTGTAGATCTCCAGGAATCGGTCAAGCAGGTGATCGACCCCGACGACTCGCTCGGCGAAGGCAACAGCTTCACCCACACATCCTTCATTGAACACTCTCCCGCAATGTGGAAAATGTTCGACCACGAACCCTTCATGCGCGCCCAGCGCGTCTTCTGCCAGGCCGAAGAGCTCACCATCAACCGCACCGCCGCCATCATCCGCAACCCCGGCTCCGACCCTCTCACCTGGCACTCCGACTTCTGCGGCTTCACCGACGGCCCGCCCACCTTCTCAGGTGACATACTCAACCGTGGCCCCTGGCCCTCCGGCCTCTGGTTCTACATCACCGGCTCACACCCCAAGCACGGCGGCCTGGCCGTGGTCGAAGACTCCCACGTTGAAGACTGGCAAGGGCCCGAAGGCTTCCAGCTCACCCCCGACCAGCGCTCCTTCCACCGCATCGGCACCGAACCAAAGGGCTATGTGGGCTTCGACTTTCCCGGCATCGTGCCACTCTTCACCGACCCGGGAGACGAAATCATCTTCGCCTCCCGCACCTATCACTCAGCCTTCCCCAACCGCATCGACCGCGTCCGCCTCTCCTGTGGCATCGGGCTACGACCGCGCGACTACCCCGTCAACGCCCCTTGGCCGCTTTCAGAGGACGCCAGGGCCTTCATGAGAGCCTTTCCAGAGCACCTGCAACCGCTAGTCAACGACTACGTGGGAATCGACACCGAATGGAGTGGCGATGACGCCATGATGGGGTAGAAGCTGAGATTTCTGCTTCCGCTCGCCTCTTCGTAGGTCTGATGCGGGCACATATTTCTACTCTCGTGACGGGCAGGTTCCTCAACAGAAGAGGATTCCCAAACAAGTGGCGGCTGGCCGAATGCCAGCCGCCTTGTCATCCTCAGTTCCACCACCGCTTACGCGGAGTCCTTCTCCATCCTCACCGAGGCCACCCGCCTTCCATCCAGTTCAAACTCTGCACCCGTACCGGCCCTGCGGAATCCCAGCGCCTCGAACCAGGACTGCTTCTCTTCATCCTCAACCGAAACGACAGCAAAGCATCCGCCCTCGCCCCGTTCCTGAGATGCGCCCACCGCCGCCTCCACAAGCTCTTCCCAGATCTCCCCAAAGCGCGCATGCGTGAACGCGTCAATCTGGAACCCGCCTGCTTCATCCCGGCGCGCCGTTGACAGCCCGACCACCTTCCCCTCCTCCGTCCTCGCCGCAAACCAGGCGCCGCCGCCCACCTGAATCCGTTCATAGCGCACATACAGCCCCATGCAAGAATTCTGAGTGGCGTACCGGGTTGAACACACCTTGGTGTTCCCGTCCATCACCTGCCAGTCATGCGGGCATTGGATCAACGGAATCATCGGGATACGGTCCGCCGGTGACGCTTCCACCACTGTCGCTCCCTCACCCGAGAAGTAATCCACCATGTAAGCCTCAGGAGATTCCCCGCTGAGGACATTCGCCATCACATTGGCTCCCGCCAGCTTGCGCCACCCAAGCCGGTGATAGACCCGCGCCGCCGCCGGGTTGACCGTGCCCAGGAAAAACGCCTCACCGCCTGCCGCACGAAAGTCCTCCACGGCCCAGCTGCACAGTTCGGTCGCTAAGCCCCTGCCCCGAAACTGCGGGTCCGTGGCCACTTCACTGAATCCTGCCAGACTCGGCACCACTTTCGACTGCATCGTGAAGCACGTGCTTGCCAGCCGTCCTTCTTCCCTACGCAAGTAGAGAGTGCCCCCGCTATAGGCATCTTCAGCGCCAAGAAAGACTTCACGCGCAATGTCAGGCAATACCTCCCCAAAAATCGACGCCCAAAATGGGAAAAGCTCGTCAATCAACTCTTCAGTGATCGGCACATCGTATCGCATCCGTTTCAACTCCTCTTAGTACATCTCAACTGAAAGGATATCGAAGTAACATGCTCGCGACTCCTGTCAATGTTGTCCAAGAACCGACACGGAAATCCGGAACTACAAAAATGGCCCCAGGAGACGGTTGTGCTTCCACCCCGGGTTAGCCAGCCAAATATCGGCCTCACAAATCGCTCCCGCGCCGGATCGCATCCGCACCGAACCTCTTCCGCAACCCCTTCACAGCCTCATTCAGCTGGTCCTCTTTGGCCCGCGCCTCCGGGTCCGCCGCCATATCGAAAATGCTCATCTGCCTCACCGCCGCAACCAGACCGCTGCACCCAACCCCAATCAACCGTACCGCCGCCCCCTCTGGCCGGTTGGAAGCCAGCAGGTCTGAAGCGATCCCGTAGATCTCCTCCTCGTCCTCCACGGGATGTGAGGGCGTAGTCTGCCGTGTCAGCGTGGTGAAGTCAGCCCAGCGCAACTTCAAAATGACGGTCCGCGCCGCCAACTCGCTGCCCCGCAAGCGTGCCCCTACCTGCCCTGCCTGATGCCGCAACGCCCTTCGCAGCGTCTCCGTATCCGCCACATCCTCCGCGAACGTCGTCTCCTGGCTGATAGACTTGGCCTCGCGCGCCGTGACAACCGGCCGCTCATCAAGCCCCTGCGCCTGCCTGTACAGATCCCGGCCCAGCTTGCCCAACTGCCGCGCCAGCCCCTCCGCAGACCCCGCCAGCACGTCACTGACCCTGTGAATACCCATCTCAGCCAGCCGCTCCCGCGTACGCGGACCGACCCCCCACAGCGCGTCCACCGGCAGCGGTGCCAGAAACTCAGCCTCCCTGCCCGGCGCCACCACCTGAATCGCCCTGGGGTAATCGCCTGTCTGGACTTCGGCCTTCCCAACATCCGTGGCGATCTTCGCCACCAGCTTATTCGTCGCCACACCCAGCGAAGAGGGAAGACCCAGTTGCTCCGCAACCTGCGCCTGCAACGTCTTTGCCAGTACAGAAGCGTACTCAGGCCGCTCCGTCACCTCAAGAAACGCTTCGTCGATCGACAACTGCTCCACCAGCGGGGTCATACTGTGCAGAATCCCCATCACCTGCCCCGAAACTCGACCGTACTCTCGCATATCCGGCGGCAGCACGCGCAGCTCCCCACACAACCGCACTGCCTGCGACATCCCCATTGCCGACCGTACGCCGAACTGTCGCGCCGCGTAGGAACAGGATGCCACAACCCCCCGGCTCTCCGGCCGCCCGCCCACCGCAAACGGGACTCCCTTCAGCTCAGGGTGCCGCAACTCTTCAACCGCACAGTAAAAGGCGTCGAGATCGAAGTGGAGAATCTTGCGAACCATCCCAGTCGCCTCCAGCTACCTCCCGCACATCGCACGTACCATCCCGCCCGTATTTTAGCACAACCGCCCTCCCCCCTTTTGGCGACTTTCAAAGAGGCCGGATATGATACGCCTCAAGAGAAGGGAACGCGTCAACCGAACAAGACGCTAACTTGGGCAAATCGCAACCTCCCACCTCGTCCACGACTCCCCTTGCAAAGGCTGATCACATGAGGGACATGCCGCGCAGTAGTCCTTTCGCCCCGACTTCGTCACAAGGTGGGGACAATACCGGCAACGCACGCGGCACCGCGCTCCTCATCTGCCTCCTGATGATAGACAGCCTGCACTATGTATTTGCCCGCCTTGTCTTTCCCTACATCGAGCCCGCCTTGGGCGCCTTCTACATAATCGCCGCCGCCCTCGTCGAAGTAGGCATCATTGGCCTTGTAACGCGCAGACCGAGTCTGGATGCTCTGCGTCGCATGTGGCCCTCCTTCCTCGCCATCGGCATGTGCGTGGCCGTCAGCACAAGACTCAACTACGAAGCCATGGCCTTTATCGACCCCGGCGTCGCCGCCATGGTCGGCAAGATGACGGTCCTCTTCAGCCTCGGCTTCGGTCTCCTCTGGCTGGGAGAACGCTTCACCCTGATGCAAGGAGTCGGCTCCGCAATCGCCGTCGTCGGACTCGCCGTCATCTCCTTCCAGCCCGGCGACTACCTCGGTTTCGGCGCCATGATGATTCTCTTCTCGACCTTCATCTACGCCCTCCACGCCGCCCTGACCAAACGCAACATGGGCGAAGTCGACCTGCTCAACTTCTTCTTCTACCGCCTCCTCCTGACCGCCGCCTTCCTCGCCCTCTTCAACCTCGCCCGCGGAAACTTCGCTCTCCCCTCTGCCCAGGCATTTCCCATCCTCCTGCTCGTCGGTACCGTCGACGTCGTCGTCAGCCGATTCCTCTACTACTGGACGCTGCGCAAACTCGACATGAGCATCTTCGCCATCGCCCTGGCAGCCAGCCCCGTCGCCGCCGTACTCTGGTCCCAACTGCTCTTCGACGTCTTCCCGACGCCCCAGCAGCTGCTCGGAGGCTTCGCCATCCTCTGCGGCGTCGCCGTCGTCACCTCCGCTCCCGTCCTCGAACGAAGAATCCGCCGCCGCGCCGAAGCCGCCGACGCCCCCTCCTGACAGCCCTACCACCAATCCTCCAACATAAATCGAATCCATTGCCACTCCGCGTCCTCCACCGATGCACGCCAAGCACAATCTCTGACCGCTGACTACTGATCACTGACTACTGACTACTGCAGTTGGGCGGTCGGGCCTAGTCGGCCCTCCCTTGTGCGGGGGCTCCGCCCCCGCAACGCCCCCTCTCCTACAACATGCCTGACCGACCTGGTGCCATCCAGCCAGCGGGTGCCATTGCGACCGGACGAGTACCCCCAGCGCTCCGGACTTGGCCGGCTCAGAGCAGCTGCCGGCGCAGGCAGGCGTCCGGCTTTCTAGGCGAGGAAAGCCCAAATCGGGCCATTTAGATGTCGCCGAGTCCATCAAGAGCCGCTACAGGAGTCCCCACCATCCGGCAATCCCCTGTCCGGACAGACCGATTCATTAGACGATTCGAAAGTCTCTCTCCGGCGAAAACGGGGCCGCCGAGATCCGAAAGCCCCTCTCGCCGACCGGTTCGTCCTTATGAGATTTCTGTTCAGTGGGAGTGCTGCCTGAAAGAGGTGCGGATACCTGAAAGCAGCAAGTGCGGCCCGCGCATACGACACAACGCTCTCAACGGCAGCCGCCGATTACAACGATAAACTCGCCCAGCAACTTCCTGTCCTCGACCGTCTCCAACAGGGAACCGACTGTTCCCCGCTGCACCCGCTCGTGCAGCTTCGTCAAATCGTTCGCCACAGCGGCCGGCCGGTCCCCGTACACCGCCATTGCATCGGCTAGAAACGCCCCCAGCCGGTGTTGGCTCTCATAAAAGACCAGCGTGTGCGGCGAGTCGACGTCCACCTCCAGAAACCGTCGCCGCGCCGCCGTCTTCCGCGGTGCAAAGCCCCGAAAAGTAAAACTGTGCAGCGGCAGCCCCGAGAGAATCAGCGCCGTGATCAGACCCGTCGGCCCCGGAATTGCCGAAACCGGCAGCCCCTCCTCCACTGCCCGCCGCACCGCCGTAAAACCCGGATCGGAGATGCCCGGCGTCCCCGCGTTCGTCACAACCGCCACCGAACGCCCGCCCCGCAGCGCGCCGACAATCCGCTCCACCGCCTGTTGTTCATTGTGCTCGTGGTAGGAAAACTGGGGCGTGTCGATGCCGTGATGCTTCAGCAATCGACCTGTCTTGCGCGTGTCCTCCGCCGCAATCAGATCCACCGAACGCAGCGTTTCCAGGGCTCGCAGCGAAATGTCACTGAGGTTTCCGATTGGCGTGGCGACCAGATAAAGCATATCCGCCCTTCAACCACTTGGCCGGCAAACTCCTCCGACCAGGACCTTATCCCTGGCAGCTGGGCCGCCGCGGTTCCGGCTCGTCCTGTCAAGGAGATCTGATTTCACCGCCCTGCCCCGTCCGCAAACGCCTCGATCGCCGCAAAAAGCCGCTCCAGGTCCGAAGGCCACACCTCGCCCATGTGCCCGATTCGGAACGCCTTGCCCCTGTACGGACCGTATCCATTGGCGACCTGCATCTCTTGGCTTCCCAGGAACCCGCTGAGCTTGCCAATATCCAGACTCCTGCCGTTCTCCACCGTCGTCACCGTATCCGACTCGTACCCGCCCTCCGCCATCAGCCCGAAGCCGTTCGCCACCGCCCATTCGCGACTCATCTGCCCGCAGAATGCGTGACGGGCATAGCGCGCCTCCAGCCCCTCGGCAAAAATCCGGTCAAGTTGTACGCTCAGCGCACGCATCAGAGAGATGGCCGGCGTGGCCGGAGTCGTGCTCCGCTGCCGGTACTTGTCCAGCTGCAAGAAATCGAAGTACCAGCCGCGATGGGAAACCGTTGCCGCACGCGCCATCAACCGGTCGCTCACCGCCGCAAACGCCAGCCCCGGCGGCACTGCCAGCGCCTTCTGCGAGGAGGTCAGCAGTAAGTCCAGCCCCCACTCGTCAAAAGGCAGCTTCACCCCGCTGAACGAAGACACAGCATCCACCAGCACAAGCGTATCAGGGCTGACTCGCCGCACACTCGCCGCGATCAAATCGATCGGGCTCGCGACGCCCGTGCTCGTCTCATTGTGAACGACCGTGATCGCGTCCACCGGGCCGTCCGCAAGCGCCCCCCGCAGCGCCTCCTCAACCTGCTCCGGCTTGACCGCAGTACACCACGGAACTTCGACCGCAGTAGCCTCCTTGCCGCATCCGACAGAAACGTCATGCCATCGCTGACTGAAGGCCCCATTGACAAAATTGATCACACGCTCGCCCACAGCGTTCCGGATAGCCGCCTCCTGCAGCCCGGAGCCCGACGCCGCAACCGTGAAGACCCGCGCCTCCGAATGGTACAGCGCCTGCAGTTGCTCGCTGCACTTCCCGAAAAGCGACTCCAGCTCCTCGCTGCGGTGACCGATCATCGGCGCACCCTGCGCCGCCAGCGTCGCCGGATGCACGTCGGTCGGTCCTGGCACAAACAGCCTCTGCGGCGGCTTATCCGCCGGCGTCACAAAATCGGCCCTCTCCCACCCAGCCTTCGCCGTGCCGTCAATGGCCTCAGTATTTCGAACTGTCGCAGTCATCGAATTCAGTTTCCTCTGGAGTAGTGGACTCGCCACAACGGAATTAGTAGACCGGCCGGGAACTGTCCGTCGCCCGCCCTCAACCGCATACCAGGCGGCAAAGGGATCTGCCTTACGCCTCCACCGGCTCCACGCAGCCCGGATCGTCATTGCGCGGGTTGTTCACCGTCCTGCTCACAGCCACGGCCTCCATCTCCCCGCCCTCGTAAGGCCGCATGAGGTGCAGCAGCGTATCCGCCATCTGCACGCTCGCATCCAGCCACTCGTCGTAGTCCTGCCGGTCGAGAATAACCGGCATACGGTGATGAAGCGGCCCCATGAACGCATTCGCCTCCGTCGTCAACAGAGTACAGGACTCGATCACTGAGCCGTCCTGCTCCCAGTGTTCCCACAGCCCCGCAATACCGAAAACCTCCCCCGACGCCAGACCGATCAGATAGGGCTGCTTGCCGCCCTGCACCTTCTTCCACTCATAGAACCCGTCGGCCGGCACAATACAGCGCCGGTACTTGTAGGCCGCCCGGAACGAGGGCTTCTCCGCCGCCGTCTCCGACCGCGCATTGATCATCCTGCTCCCAATCTTGGGGTCCTTCGCCCAAAATGGAACTAGCCCCCAATTCAGGTACGTCGCCTCCCTCGCGCCTCCATGCGGATTCGTCCGCACCGCCAGCACCGGCTGAGTCGGCGCAATGTTGTACCGCGGCCCCGTCTTCGGCGCCTCATCCAGCTCAAATAACATCTGCAAATTCTGCGGCGAAGCCCGCAACACAAATCGTCCGCACATCTCTTCCTCCCTGTAAATCCGCGCGCCATCGACGCCTGCCAAATCCCCTATCGATCTTAGCCACAGCCCCCCGCCCCTGTCAACAACCGCCCCCTCCAATCGCCCCCCGCCCTGCCTTCAAGACGCCCCCCACTCCTAACCACTAGCACATAACCACTGACTACTGACTACTGACTACTGCAGTTCCAGTTTGACGGTTCTCCGTCCACCGGGTAGCATAGCGGGCAGTGTGCCGCTGACCGGAACCTGCGACTAAGCCCAAAGCCCATGCGACTCGCCGTCCTCGCCGACATCCACGGAAACCTGCCCGCGCTGCAAGCCGTCCTCACCGAACTGGAAAGGCTCCAGCCCGACTTCGTTGTACTCGACGGCGACCTGATCAATCCCATGCCCTTCAACAACGGCGTTGTCGATGTCGTCCGCACGTCCGACTGGGCCGTCGTGCGCGGCAATCACGAATTCTACCTGCTCGACTTCGGCACTGAACGTGCCCCGGAAGGCGCCGGCGACTCCGAACGCTGGGGCAGCCTCCACTGGCTTGTCAAACGAGTCGGGATCCGGCAGGCTAACTATCTGGCCGCGCTGCCCGATGAGCTGCGACTTCAATTCCCCGGCGCCCAGCCCATCCGCGTGGCGCACGGTGTGCCCGGCCGCAATCGCGTCGGCTTCTACCAAAACATGCCGGACGAGAAAGTCATCGCCGAAATCGACCCGATCAAAGAGCGTAACGTCATCTCTGCCCATACCCACGTACAGGTAGACAGACACCTCTACAAACCCGACTCGGATGATCCCATGACCCATCCCCACGAGAGCCGCGCCCTCTTCAGTGGGGCCGGCCCCCACCAGCCTCAAGACATCGCCGCCGGCACCTGCCGCCACTGGCACCTCATGAATCCCGGCAGCATCGGTCTCCCCCTCAACGGCGACCCCGCCGCCCAGTTCGCCCTCATGGAATCTGTACCCGAAAATGAGCAACCCGGCGGCTGGCGCGTGCAACACCACCGTGCGCCCTACGACCGCCGCCCAGTCCTCAAGGCCTTCTCCAGCGAAGGGCTGCTCGACGCCGGCGGCGTAATCGCCCAGCTCTTCTACTGGGAACTGGTCACCGCCGAACCCGAGATCATCAACTACTTCCGCTGGTGCTGGGCCAACGGTCACGACCCCGATGCCGAAGACATCCGGCACTCCTTTATCGCCTACAGTGATGCCACCGGACGCGAGCAATACGTTGACGAACGCGACCCGCTAAAGGTGGCCCGGCCCACATGAACTGTACTCTGCGCCTCGCATTCCTGGGCGACATCCACGGCAATCTGCCGGCTCTCGAAGCCGTGCTCGACGATATCGACAAACAGGCTCCTGATGCCGTTTTTCTTCTGGGCGATCTGATCAACCGCTGCCCCTGGACCCGCGACGTTATCGACATCCTGCGTCAACGAAACTGGCCGTCAGTCCAGGGCAACCACGACCTCGTTCTCGCACAACTCAATACGCCGGAAAGTTCTCCCCCATTCAAGAACAGAAATCGTTTCCCCAATATCCACTGGACCTGGGAACAGTTGAGTCCCGAGGACCTTCGCTACCTTCGCCTCCTCCCACACGACCTCCTCATTGAGACCGCGGGCGCGCCGCCGCTGCGACTCTTCCACGGAATCCCCGACAACCCCTTTGCCGGAATCGTACCCGACGCAGATGAAGAGTCGGTATCCAGCCAGATCGCAATGTACGACGAGCCCGTACTGATCTGCGGCCACACGCACCAGCCGCTGGACCGCACGATCAAGAACCCATCGTCACCCGCGCACAACGGACTCTCGAGTCAAGCTGGGCAACGAATTCTCAACCCCGGTAGCGTCGGCATGCCCTACAACGGCGATCCCCGCGCCCAATATCTCCTCCTGGACCTCGTTCAGGAAGACGGCAAACTGGCCTGGCAACCCCAATTCCAAAGATTGGACTATGATTTTGATCGCGTTGCCAGCGCCTTCCGCTCCAGCGGCCTCCTTGAATCCAGCGGAGCAATCGCCGCGCTCAATCTGCGTACGATCAAAGACGGCCAGCCCTGGGCCAGCGATTACCAGCAATGGGTGCGCAACCAACCCCACGCTGTGCGCAGCGACCCCGAAACTGCCGTCGAACTCTACTTGCAGTCCCACGGCCCCAACCAATGGGCATTCCTCGGCTGAACTTCCCATTTCGCCAGGTCAACTTTAAGCTTCCCTGCCGCAAACAACATATAATGGTCTGAAGCGCCAGTTAACACGTAACAGTCATTCAAACGAGACAAAAGAGAATGTCACCAAACCTAACAGAAGTCAGAAACCAGCTCCCCGCCGTCCAGGCCTCGGCCTACCTCAACACAGGAAGCTATGGCCCTCTCAGTCGCGCTGCGGCAACAGCCATCGAGGAAGAAAACCGGCAGCAGTTGCAGGCCGGACGCCTGACGAGAATGGGCCCGTCTGCCCAGTCAGTTCCCGCCTCCCTGCGCGCCGGCTTCGCCCGCGTCTTTGGATGTGAGGCCGGTGAAGTCGCCCTCACCCACCACACAACCGATGGCATGAATATCGCAACCTGGGGAGTTCAATACCGGCCGGGCGACGAGATCGTCACCAACTCATGGGAGCATCCCGGTGGGCTACTGCCCGTCTATGCTGCCGCACGGCGCTTTGACCTCAAGGTGCGCATGGTCGCACTCGACAAAGACGACGACGAAGAGACCATCCTCGCCAAGTTCGACCGCGTCATCGGCCCGCGCACGAAACTGGTTTCGATCGCACATGTCTCGTGGAAAACCGGGACGGTTCTACCCATCGACCGCCTCGCAGAGCTTGTTCACCGCCATGACGGCCTCCTCGCCGTGGATGGAGCCCAGTCCGGCGGCGCCATGCGCCTCGATATGGATTCGTCAGGGGCAGACTTCTACGCTATACCCGGCCAGAAGTGGCTATGCGGGCCAGAGGGCATCGGCGCTCTCTACGTCAACCAGGAACGAATCGGAGATCTGCTGCAGACCTACGTGGGCTACCCCAGCCTGCGCGACGGTTCCGCCTACGACGAAACCGGAATTTTCCTGCCCCCTGTAGGGGCCAGACGCTATGAAGTCGGCACAACCTATGGTCCTGCTATGGCCGGCATGTGGAGCGGATTGCAGTGGCTGGAGGAGCTGGGCCTGGATTGGGTTTACGACCGCACGCAGAAGATGACCCAGGTCACCCGCGAGGCCCTTACATCCATACCTGCAGTCCGCCTCGTCCATACACCAACGCATGCCGGTCTGACCAGCTTCACCATCGATGGCATCTCCCCGTCAGCGGCAGTCGAGCAACTGGCCGAGACTGGCGTACTCATCCGGTCGGTACCCGATCCGGACCTGATAAGGGTCTCCTCCCACTTCTTCAATGATGAGGACGACATCGACAAGCTCCGCGCCGGTATCGAAGGCCTGAACCGAAACGGCGCCTGATTGGACCTGGATCCCCAGTCCCTTCAGCAGTCCAACTGGCGGTCAGGACAGCAAATCCGCCGCCGCCAGTTGATTTCGCAGATGCGCGCGGGCGCGGCTCAACCTCGACTTGACCGTGCCCCGCGGCAGCCGCAGATGGGCCGCGGCCTCGCCGTAATCGTAGCCGTGGACATCCACCAGGACGACCACATCCCGGTACCAGGCGGGGAGCCCCTCGATCAGCCGGCCTAGACCTGCCAGCTGCTCCCGCCGTAGCGCGTAACGTTCCGGGTTCTGGTCGCAGCTCCATGCCGAAGCTTCGTAATCGGATTCCTCAATCATCTGGTCGAGACTCAAGGCGCTTCGGCGTTTCTGGCTCCTCAAATGATCGTAGCACGTGTTGGACACGATGCGCAGCAGCCACGCCCGAAAGTTGCCGTCCTTGAAACGCGGCATCGCCCGGTGGACCTTGATCAGCGCCTCCTGCACCGCATCCGCGGCAGCCTCCTCAGTCTGCATTATGCTGCACGCCAGGCGCACCGCGGAACCCCAATGCCCCTCAACCAGCCCCTGAAACGCCTGCTTGTCACCGTCCCGTGCTGCCGAGATTAGGCTCTGTGGCCATCCGCCGCGGTCCTTGACGGCAACCGCTGCGGAGCTGCTGCCCGACTCCCGCCGCGACCGCGCGCCTCCTCCTCGCCTGCCTACAACTTCCAGACCTGCTTCTCCCAAGACCATTTCGCTCTGAAACGTTGACATCGGCAAATCCTTTCCATCTCACATTGTACCGCCCTACCCGTCACCAACCCGTTGGATAATCCGGTCGGTCCGGCAAGTCGGTTTCCAAATGGCTCTGGAACAAGGATATGCCCGGCCTACGTCTTCATTCCCGAACTTTCCGCAACGCAAATCGGACCGTTTGCTTACGATCTCGTGCCATCCCGGCGCAGGGCAACTGCACCACATTGGCTCAGATCTGCCGATTGAATCTCTGAATGGGAAGATAGGGGGGAAAGGGGAAGTGGTGCCGCAACTGCAACAGGAGCCAAGCCAGTCGCCATTCCGTTTAAGCAAATGGCGAGCTGCAACGGTTAAGTCCAGTTGCCGCCTTACGGCTACCCTTCTGTCAGCTGATACCCGAATCCGCGCACGGTAACAATATAGCGCGACTGCGATTCTCCGTCTGTCGCCGACGCATTCTCGATCCGGTTCCGCACTCTGCTGACCATTCGGTCTATGCTGGCATCAAAAACATCCCCCCCGACCTCGGACCAGATCTGCGTCGCCAGCTCGTCTTTGCTGACCACTCGCCCGCGATTCTGGTAAAGGTACCAAAGCAGGTCGAACTGCTTCACACTCAGGGGCGGCAGCAGCACTTTGCCGTCAATGAATACCTGGCGGGTTGCCGGTTCTACCCGTATGCCCGCCTCAGGAAGGGCTTCCAGATAAGGAGCAGTGATCGTGGCCGAGGGGTCGTGAAATCGGTAACGGGTCGCCGCAAACTGAAGCTCGTCCCCGTCCTCTAGCCATGCCGTCGCGCCCGGAGACAGACGGTTCCCGTTAACAAAAACACCATTCTTGCTCTCCAGGTCGTGCAGCCGGTATGCGTTCTCAATGTAATGCAGCTCGGCGTGCTGCCGGCTGGCAAACCCATCGTTCACCACGACCGAGGCGCTCTCAGACCGCCCGATCAGCATATGCTCCTTGGCAAGCTCATACTCCGTCCCGGCATCAGGCCCGCTGAGACAGACCAGTCTGGCGTTCTGACTTCCACGCATAAATGCTCCATTCGCCTTCAATAGTGGCCCAGTAAAGGCCCGTCCTGGTCCCGTCAGCAAACTGAGCACCCCATTGGGGGTGAACTTTCGCATACCTGAGCTAGGGAAAAAGCCGCGCCCAGTTTGCCTCTCCTTCTATCGATCCTCTACCGACTGCCCGGCCACAAGGGCTCATATGCTGTCTGTACAGCGACTTCCAGGTGCTAGGGCGCCCGAACCGCGAAGGGCCGTGCAGCCAGCAAAAGAGTAACCGATACGCCTTTGGCCTGCTTCGCGGCCCTCCGCGTACTTTCGCCGATCACCTTGATCCATCGATCACAGTATTCAATTGAGTACTGTCCCGGACGGGCTTGCAGATCTTTTCTGCCTGCTGAGTTTTAACCGCTCTGCACACAGTCAACGAAACCCTGTACTCTCTTTTGGCTTCTTGTTTCCCTATTCCTGTTTCTCTGGTATTATAGTCCGCGAAATGCAGATTCTCAACCTTCGCGCCCCGATTGGACTGCGTCACTGTTGACGCGCCGGACAAGGCGAACTGTCAGCGTTCAAAGTGTCGACTTCGACGCGCGATCACGATACTGAACGCGCTAGCCTCGTTCCAAGTCACCCAAAGCCAGGCGGAGAAACGTCAAACCGCGCCGCAGTCGGTGCACACTGCCAAATTCGTTCCAATCGAAGACGCGCCTGGGTCTACGCGACAAATATGCAACCGGACCAGAAGGAACCTGCCGGCGCAGCCGTTAGGTCTGATCAAAAGGAAAAAAAGCACAGGACCGAAGACCGCTCCGCGGCGCCTGCTGACGCAGGCCCGGATCGCCCCCAGTCGGCGAGCACCTATCTGACCGGCCGGCAGATCGGCAGATATCTCGTGGGCAAACGCTTGGGTAGCGGCGGCACTGCTGGCGTCTATCAGGCCTTCGATCAGATCCAGGAACGCACGGTCGCCCTCAAGATCCTGTCTCCCGGCGCCGACGACGCTGTGCGCAACCGCTTTCAGCAGGAGGCCCGCACCGTCGCCAGCCTCAAGCACCCGCACATCGTCAAGACTCTACAGGTCGGTGATGCAACCGCCGACGGCACCGCCTACATCGCCATGGAGCTTGTCGATGGCGACAGCCTGGCACAGCTCCTAAAACGCCGCGGCCGCCTCAGCGTGGCCGAAAGCTGCAACCTTCTCGCCCCAATCGCCCGTGCCCTCGACTACGCACACCAACAGGAAATCGTCCACCGTGACGTAAAACCAAGTAACATCCTTCTGCGTCCCTTCGACCCCGGCCCGTTGAGTAGCCTGCCCCCCGATGACGACTCCGCCTCAGCCCTTTTCGAAGCCGAACAGCTCCTCATCGGCGCGCCGTTAAGCTCAGGCTATCCAGCCCGAAATCCTGCCGCCGAGCTGCCGGTCGCGCCCCTTCTGTCCGACTTTGGCATCGCACGTGCCCTCGACATGCCCGAACTGACAAACGAGGGTCGCACGATTGGGACACCTGCCTACATGGCCCCGGAACAGTGCGCAAGCAGTCGCGAGGTCAACGGGCGCGCTGATATCTACGCTTTGGGCGCAGTCCTCTACCGTTGCCTGGTCGGTCGACCCCCTTTCACCGGCACAACCACGCAGATTCTGCACTCTCACGTCTACGCGCCCCTTGCCCTACCCGACGATCTGCTGGCCACACTCCCACCTGAACTGGTCGACGTGCTCCGCCGGAGCCTGGCCAAGAATCCGGATGAACGCTACTCCGCCGCCCGCGAATCGGCCGACGACCTGACTGCCATAGCCGGTCGCATCCAGTCCCACGAAAGCGCCCTCGCCGAACAGACGTCGACACTTACCCTTGTTTCGCTGCCTCCGGTCGCATTGCCCCCGTCTCCTTCCCCAACAACCGAAACCGTTATAGTGCCCGGTTCGGAGAGCAGCCTCGACGTGTCTTCGTCGCAGGACATTCCCCCGCACAGGTCTACAGAACCCGAAGCCCTTTCTTCAGCATCAGGTAAGTCGAAGCCTACCCGGTTGCCATTGTTCGTGGCCGGCTTCGCCCTCGGCCTTGCGATTGTGCTCGGCCTGCTGATCATAGGCCCAATTGTCTTGGAATCGTTGCGGGAAGCCTTGCCATCGACTGCCCTGCAGAACCAAACCGACTCCTCCGCCCCTGCCCAAGCCCTGCCGGCCCCCGAATCGCAGTCCAATACTGAAGATTCCGCAGCATCGCAGTCTGCTGCACGAAACGCAGCTTCCATCTCTACTGATTCCGAATCGCAGACTAGCTCCGCCCAGCCCGCCGTACCGGTAAGAGATGCCGCCGGCACTTGCCAGTATCAGACCGCAGGTGAATTCGAAGGCTATCTCGGCGAAAATGAGTCGATCGCCCAGGAGCTCGGTTGCCCGAGAGGCGTGCCGGTCCTCCTGGCCTTCGAGACGCAGTTCTTCCAGACCGGCATGGCCCTTGGCCGCTTGGACAAACCCGTCGTCTACCTGCGCTATTTCAGCAACGATGAGTGGGAACAGCGAGAACATGCTTGGCGCGAGGGCATGCAGGAGCTAGTCGATTCCCCAGACCTTCTGTCGCCCGCAGAAGACCTCTATCAGCCGGTACGCGGCATTGGGCAAATCTGGGCCGAAAGTCTGTTTGTAAGGCAGGCGTTGGGTTGGGCTTCCGGTCAGCCGGTAAAGGCCAACGGTATATTACAATCGTTTGAAGGGGGGTTGCTGATATACAATAGTGATCTACAAAACACACACAGTTTCATGAAGTCGCAGCTGCGGCTCTAACTATCCAAAATGGAGGACTAAGATGCAGAACTCGACAGTTGAACGAGCCAGATGGTGGAGCCGGTTCTCTTCGGCGAAACCATCCTACATGGTCGTTCTAATCGTTCTCGTGGCAGCCCTGGTTTTCGCCGGCTGTAACAGAAGGCAGCAGGCCGAGCCAACCGCTACCTCGCCGCCGCCCACCGACACCCCCGTGCCGCCTACGGATACACCGGTCCCGCCGACCGATACGCCCACACCGGTGCCTCCGACCGACACTCCTGAGCCGGAGCCGACCGCTACTCCCGAGCCCGAACCCGAACCCACCGACACACCGGTGCCGGAGCCAACCGCTACACCCGCCCCCGTACCCAGGGTGAGCATTCCCAGCGGCTGGGCAACCGTCAAGAACGATCGCCTCGGCTACTCCTTTGCCGTACCGCGCGGTTGGTCCGTCTTTGACCTTCAGAGCGGTCAGCTCAGCCAGATCATGCGCTTCGTCAGCCCCGAGGCAGCCCAGCAGGTGGATGACGCCCTCACGGGCCCCGGTGGCGAAAACGCCGGCCACCTCGCTGTACAACTGGCAATCTTCTCCAGGCCGCCTATCGCCGCCATGGCCGGCGTCGGCATCTTCCCCGGCCTCGACGACGATATCTCGTCCGAAAGATTGGTAGAATGGCTGGAGAATCAGCTGGAAGGTCTGCCCTTGCCTATACCCGTGGAAGTGCAGAGCCTTGAGGCCGGCACCACCAACAACCTGCCCTCAATTAATGGCGTTGCCACCGCCGATCTCGCCAGTCAGGGTCTGTTCAATGCCCACATCACGATCACTGCTTTGCGGGCAAACGATACAGCCTACATCCTGGTTGTAGCCGTACCCCAAAACCAGGTCCAGAATCGGGCGAACGAGATCAACGCAATCGTCGGAACCTTCCGACCCGAATAGTCTCTACTGTGTGACCCCAAATTGAGGAGAGAGAAGCGGGGGGTTCGGTCGCATACTGCACCGGCCCCCAGCTTTTCTCTTCTCGCTTTCATCCGTCCGTAAGGGTGCCGCAAGTTCACCAGGCACTGCCCCGATGAATAATGGTGACAAATATGCGTGAAGCAGCGCCGGAATTGAACTACATCGTCGGACTGATGTCGAGCGACTTCAGGGCAGAAGTGATTCAACGCGCTCTGGAGCAGAGGAAGAAAACCGGTGGAGAACTGAGGAAATCGTTCCGTGCGGCACTGCGCAATAGTGTCAAAATCAAAGGATTCCGAAACCCCCATAAGGCGAACACCCAGCTTCTCCTTCCTGAGATTCTTCGTCTCCTACCCGTCTCATCTGAGCTCGTTGGTTCGGTACTGCAGCTATGGATCGATTCCCATACCGAGCTCTATGAAGAGGTATTCGGACATCTGTCCAAGCTGAAAATGCCAACCCAAGGCATCGACTTTTCCGCGAACTGCTTTGCTGGCAGTTGGAATACCGACATCTGGCGGCGGGAAAAGACCAGCATCGTTGCTTCACACAGTCATTTCAAAGAAAACGATGTAGCCCTCATGCTGTGTTGTGTGTCAGGGAATTTGCCAGAACCTGATGGACGTGACAATGTCGATCCGGCAGAGTCTCAGGATGACGCATTCTTCCCCCAGTGGCTCGACGAACTGCGCGAATTGCCGGCCGACGCACCGCAGTGGCAGCAAGCGGACGACTTCGTAGCATCCGCCACAGAAATCATTCAACACAAGACGAAAGTACGCAGCTATACACTGAAATATAATGCAATTCTGGCTGAGATGAAGCAGAAGGTCGGACGTGAACTGGCCTTCTTTCAGATCGATCCGGATTCCTGGTCAGTTGAGCGGCTCTCCAACCAACAGGCAGGCAACTGCCTGGCAACGCCTGAGAAAGTGGCGGAACTATTGCGCCAGACAGAGTCGTTGAAGGTCTTGCTGACCGACTACAAGCCTCTTCACGACATTGCTCCGACCATCGAAGAGGAAGTTGCCATTTGGCCCCAGCGTGGAGAACTTCAGCGACAGATTCTCGGCTGCCTCAAACACATCTATCAGCTGTTTTCCGACTCCGACGAAGAGGACCATGTAATGGGAGCCACAGGCAATGGGCAGGGTTCCCTTGTCCCCGAATCGGCGGTTTCAGTTCACGAAGCGCAGGGCCCACATGCTCCGATCGATAGTACGCAGCCGGACGACCAATCTTCAGCCGAAGTCGCGTCCGGGCCTCCTGATTCCACGGACACGCCCGCCGCTGAAGTGTCGCTCTCGGACACGTCAGCCTCGAAAGACGACAAACCGGAAACCACCCATACATCCAGGCATGTCCGCAGCGATGAAACTGTTCATGGACTCGGTGCAGAAACACACTACGATTCGGATACTGTATACGCCTCCCTGGCGGCAGAGAATAATTCACTTGGACACGAGCTTCAGGCGCTTCGCGGTGATCTGAAGTCGATGCAGGATCTTGTCAAGATCTGGCGGACTGCCTACGAAAAGGCGCGCAAGCAGGTGGCGCCAACCCCTGAACCACCGAGTAAAGACGAACTCCTGCCGATTGAGGACGTAAGGACCGCTGTAGCACTTGCTAAAGAAAAATACACTGGCGAGCTACTTTTTCAACCCAATTCGAAATCTGAGATTGAAGACAATCCATTTGAGAAGCCCTCGAATGTTTTGGCCGCGCTCGAATGGCTCGCGACGACTTACTATCGTGCCAGGATGGGAGAAGTAAGAGTACCCGACTTTGACAAGTCAATTAAGAAAGTCTGTGGTTGGCGCTATATGGGGGGTCAAAGGAAACAGACGATGAACCGGTATAAGCCCTGGTATACTACCAGTGTTGAGGGCAAAACATACTGGTTGAAGAGGCACGTCGGCACAGGCAGTAACAAGGACTCTCGCTACACAATTCGCATTGCCTTCGACTGGGACAAAGTCCGAAAAATCGTCGTCATCGGCTATATTGGTCAGCATCAACAAACCGACGCAACCTGAGAATGGAGCGGTAGCCGCAATGCCCCGCCTTCACAGAACAGCGTTTCATTGGCAAGACGAAAGGTAACTGTTTTGACTGAGAAAGCGATCGATCTCCGTTCCGATACCGTCACTCACCCCACCGACGAAATGAGAAAGGCGATGGCCTCCGCGCCCGTCGGCGACGACGTCTACGGCGAAGACCCAACCGTCAACCGGCTCGAGGCACTGACAGCAGAACTGCTCGGAAAGGAGGCCGCCCTGTTCGTGTCCAGCGGCACCATGGGAAATCTCACCTCCGTACTTAGCCACTGCGGTCGCGGCGATGAAATGATCCTCGGCGATCAGGCCCACATCTATACCTCCGAACAGGGCGGCGCCGCCGCGCTCGGAGGCGTCCATCCCCGCCCGCTGCCTACCTCCCACGATGGTACCTTGGACCTGGACCTGGTTGTGGACTCCATCCGCCCTGATAACGAGCACTACCCTCGTACACGCCTGCTGGCCATCGAGAATACCCACAATCGCAGCGGCGGCCGCTGCCTGCCCGTGGAATACATGGACGCCGCCGGCAAAACGGCGCACAGTCACGGCCTCAAGCTCCATGTCGATGGCGCACGTCTCTGGAATGCCGCAGTCGCCCTCAACATCGCCCCCGCCCGCCTCGTCCAGGAAGCCGACAGCGTAAGTGTCTGCTTGAGCAAGGGGCTCGGCGCCCCCGTCGGCTCGGTCGTAGTCGGCGATCCCGATTTCATTAAACATGCCCGCCGCATGCGTAAGATCCTCGGCGGCGGCACGCGCCAGGCCGGCATCATCGCCGCAGCCGGCATCGTTGCCATAACCGAAATGATTGAAAGGCTTGCCGACGACCACGCCAACGCTCGCAAACTGGCCGACGGCATCGCCAAATTGGACGGTATCGTCCTCGACCCCGAATCTGTGCAGACCGATATCGTCTACTTCGAGTTGCACCGCGACGACATCACGCCGGCTCAGCTCTCCGCCGGCCTCAAAGAACACGGCGTACTCCTGAATCCTTCTGGCGGCAAACTACTGAGGGCCGTTACAAATCTGTCAGTTTCCTCCGCTGACATCGACCGCACTATCGAAGCGTTCTCCCGCGTCCTTGACTCAGGCGCTGCCGGCGCCGGCGACGACGCGCTCGTTTACGGATAGGCGCAGTGGACGATGCGCTCACTCCCTCTGCGTTCCATCTGGCAGATCGTCAGTGAGATCAATCTTGCTGAAATCCAGAGTGAGATCGAATCCCCCTTCCATCTGCTGATCGCTGCCGACGATGAGGCCGACGCAGAACAGGCCGCTAACCGCCTGAGTTCCCCTGCCGCCGACTTCTACCATCCCTGGATCACCGTCACCGACAGCACCGGCTCTGGCCTCCTTTCCCATAGCACAGAGCTTGCCCCGCGTCCCCTTCAAAACCGTACCTCCACGTCTCAACCTTCCCGCGCGACTCCGGACTGTGCCCTGCTAGTCTCTACCCAACTCGAACTGAGTCCCGACCTGGTCTCACTGCAACAGGCGCTCAACGCCCAGTCCATCCCCTCTCTGATTGTCGTAGTTGGCCCCGAAGCCAAACGCCCCGACAGTGACATCGCCCGCCGCGGAGAACACCTGCGCGTCGCCATCCCCGACTGGTCTGATCGCTCCCTCGACCGCGTCGCTGCGACCCTGGTACAAATCGTCCCCCCCTCCCTCCGTCTGCCCTTCGCCCGTCGCCTGCCGCCTCTGCGCACGGCCGCACTCAACATGCTCATCCAGGAGACCTCCCAGGTCAACGCCAGCTACTCCTTCACCACCGGCCTCGGCGAAACCGTGCCCGGCCTGAACTTCGTCCTCGGCGCCGGCGACGCTATCGTTCTCACCAAGAACCAGCTGATGATGGCCTACAAAATCGCACTCGTCTCGGGTAAAACCGGTTCCCCCCAGAAGCTCTTGGGCGAGATCGTCGGCGTTCTCGGAGGTGGTTTCCTCTTCCGCCAGCTCGCCCGCCAGATGAGCGGACTGATCCCTGTCTGGGGCATCGTGCCCAAGGTGGCCGTCGCCTACGCCGGCACCTGGGCCATCGGCAGAGCCGTCACAGTCTGGGCCACCGAAGGACAAAAAATCACCCCGGAGCTTATGTCGGGCCACTATCGTGAGGCCTTGGCACAGGGACGCCAGGCCGCCCAGCGGATCGTCGACAATGCCCGCCGGCCCCGCCAATCCTCAGGCGCCAAAAAACTTCCCGCCCAGTCGAAGGCCATCTCCTCTCGTCTCCTGCGTCGCGTAGGTAAACGCATACCCCGCCTGCCCCCGCGCAAAAACTGAAGCTCTCCCATATCCCACCTTCTCCCACCCGCAGACGAACAATTTCGCACCGGGGGTGCATCCCAAAATGGGGGCAAACTCTCGTATACCTCTCGAGGCACCCAAGCCATGCTCAATTCCATTCCAGTTTCCACCAGAATAAGCTCCCTCTCTGACCACTGTCTACTAACTACTGACTACTGCAGTTCTGGGCGGTCGGGCCTATTCGGCCCTCCCTTGTGCGGGGGCTCCGCCCCCGCAACGCCCCCTCTCCTACAACATGCCTCGTCGACCGGGTGTCGATATTCGTAACAGGTGCCCAATCGAAGGTGTCCAGCCAGACCGCGTCCCGCCAGTCCCATCAGATCCCCGTAGGCGTCGGCCTCGTGCCTGCCCTCGCACACTCCCCAACTGACGGACTCCACCGTATGGCCGGGCCTGGCGCCTGCACTGCGTCTCGCCCAAAGACGGTATACAACGCCAGCCACCGCTGGCACCGATTCCCCGCCACACTGTTCCCACGCCAAATCTGGGATGCACCCTCGCACCGGTTTCATTTGACATCCGACCCCGTTCGTGTTACTCTCAACTTCGCATGTCTTGATTTCCTGATGGGGGCGTGGTGTAGCGGTTAGCATGTCGGCCTGTCAAGCCGGAGGTCGCGGGTTCAAATCCCGTCGCTCCCGCCACGGCAGTTTAGATGCCGGACCATGAGGAATTCGGGAAGTGATTGACGGGGCAGTGCCCTCCCTCCCGAACTGAGACATGAAAAAACAGGTCAGCCCAGCACTGGGCTGACCTGCTTGTTTTTCACACTAGGCGTCGCCCGCCCTCGGCCTCACACACTGTCCATCTCAGGGGCGCCCATGATATTGTACCCGCCGTCCACGTAGACGACCTCGCCCGTGACCTTCCCCGCCCAGTCTCCCAGGAGGAACCGGGCCGCATTCCCCACGTCGGCCTGGGTTACATTCCCCATCGGCGCCACCGTGCCCACGTATCCAAGGCTTTTCCGGAATCCGCTGACCCCCGCCGAAGCCAATGTCTTGATCGGACCGGCGCTGATCGCATTGACCCGCACCTGGTCTTTGCCCAGGTCCCAGGCAAGATAGCGTATTGTCGCCTCCAACGCAGCCTTGGCCACGCCCATTACATTGTAATTGGGCGTCACCTTCTCCGCACCGTAATAGGTCATTGCCAGCATGCTGCCGCCTCCCGGCATCAACGGGACCGCACGCTTGGCCAGCGCCACCAGGCTGTAGCAGCTGACATCGAGCGCGACGCGGAATCCCTCGCGGCTGGTGTCCACGAAGCGCCCGCCCAGATCCTCACGTGGAGCGAAGGCAATCGAGTGCACCAGAAAATCGAGGCCTCCGAAATGGTCCCCGGCCTTGTCGAATAGGTCGTCTATCGCCGCGTCATCGGTAACGTCGCATTCCTCGACGAAGCGGCTGCCCAGCGATTCCGCCAGCGGCGTGACCCGCTTCTCCAGAAAGTCGCCGGCATAGCTGAAGCCAATCTCCGCCCCTTCCTCCGCCAAAGCCTGCGCTATGCCCCACGCAATTGAATTCTTGTTCGCAACGCCAAATACTAGGCCGCGTTTCCCATCAAAAGTCCCCATCGCTCGCTCCTTACGCTTATTCAATCCTGCTCACGCCTGCAGGTCATGACGCCCTGCAAAGGTTCGATTCCTGAAGCTCTGCCGTCCGTCCGAAATTCGGACATGAATTCGGTTTGTGCACAACTACGTCAATCCCTTGCCGTCGCCCCCGGATCTGGCAAGAACAACACGATCCTGGCGAAAAAACTCGAAAAAAACCTGAAATTCGATGAAATTACCCCTTTACAAGCAAATAAAAGCATGCTATACTTATGTCTTAGGGACCGAGTTGTCACGTTGTGGTTGGAAGCCACTATCGGGGGAAGCGTGGCATCCGGTTCCTTTCTTTATTGGCTTGAAAAATACCGTCCATTTCCCCCGAGAAAATCGGTCCACGCTATTCGTCGGAAACCACCCGCAGAAACCTCTTCCTTCCAACCTGAAGAACATTCTCGCCGCCGTTCGGCGTGACCGACGTTTGCACGCCGTCCGAGACCGCCTCCCCATTTAGCCGCACGCCCCCTTGCTGGATCAGACGCCGCGCCTCTCCCTTGCTGCGTACCAGGCCCGCCTCGCTCATCAGGTCCAGCAGGTTCATCTCCCTAGACAATCTGAACTTTGGCGCGTCGCTTGGCGCCGCACCCTCGTGCATGCGCACCGCGTCCACAGCCGCCTGCTCCCCTGTGGCCTCGCCATGGAAAATACTGACAATCTCTTTCGCCAGGGCCCGCTTCGCAGCCTGCGGCGCCAGTTCGCCGCTCTCTATCTGGGCTACCATCCCATCGATCTCTTCCTGGCCCCAACGCGTAACCAGCTCCGCAAAGTTCCGGAAAGTATGGTCCGGCAGGTTGACCACCTTGGTAAATATCACGCCCGGCGCCTCATCGATCCCAATATGATTGCCGGTCGACTTGCTCATCCGCAGGTAGCCGTCCGTCCCGACCAGAATCGGAAAAGTCAGAACCACCTGTGCCTGCATTCCCCGTGCACTCATCAGCGTGCGCCCTGCCATCAGGTTAAACAGCTGGTCGGTCCCGCCTATCTGCACGTCCGTGTCCAGCATGATCGCGTCATACCCCTGCATCAGCGCATAGAAGAATTCGTGTAGCCAAATAGGCTCTCCTTTGGCATGCCGCTTGCTGAAATTGTCCCTGGCCAGAAACTGCTGCACGGTGAAGCTGCTGGCCAACTGTATAACCCCGCCAAAGTCCAGTTCGCTCAGCCATCTGTGATTGTAATCAACAACCGTCTTCTCCGGGTCCAGCACCCTGTGCGCCTGCTGCGTGAAACTCCGCGCATTCCCCATCGCCTCTTCCAGGCTCTGTTGCGTACGCGCGCTCTCCTTGTCACTCGGGTCCCCAATCGTCCCCGTGAAAGTGCCGATCAGAAAGACTACCGTATGACCAAGCTCCTGGAACTGCCTCAGCTTTCGCAGCGGCACCGTATGCCCCAGATGAAGATCGCTCGACGTCGGATCGAAGCCGCAATAGACCCGCAGAGGCCGGCCGTCTCTCCGGCTCTCCTCAAGTCTCACACGCAGTTCCGCCTCCATATTGTCACGCGTCCGCTCGTCGCCAAACTCCACCCCACGCATCAACACAGCCATCTGCTCATCAACCGGCGGAAACTCAGCCATCTCTCCATCCCTCCAATCCACAATCCATCCTCAATGAAAAGTGCCAACTACTGAACCACAATCCGTGCGCGTCATTCGACAAGGCGAGTTAACCTCTCTCTCCTACTCATCCCTATTCTAAGTCAATCGGCGCAGTCACTGACCACTGCAGTTCTGGGCGGTCGGGCCTATCCGGACCTCCCTTGTGCGGGGGCTCCGCCCCCGCAACGCCCCCTCTCCTAAAACCCCCCGCCGCAGCGAGTGTGTGGCAATATGACCTTGACGACCCGCTGCGACCGGGCTTCGCCTCATCCCGCGACTTGGCAGGTCCAAAGCAGGTGCCAACTCAGGCAGGGCAGCCGACGCCCTCTCCCCCCAATCAGGCCGCACAAAATAAAAGACTCTGCAGTTCACTAAGAGCTAAAAGCTGACTACCAAGTAACGACCAACCGCTGAGCAATGAGTACCCAACACCCTAAAACTTGGGCTGAGCCACCGTCTCCACAGGATCCCGGCCCAGCAGAAAGTCAAAATCCATCCCGTCCGGTGCCTGCATCACATGGTCAAGAAACAACCTGCCATAGCCGCGTCGGTACGCCGGCTGCGGCTGTCGCCATGCCGCACGCCGCCTCTCCATCTCCTCCTTCTCAACGCGAAGTTCAAGCCGCCTGCCCGGCACATCCAACTCGATCTCATCCCCCGTGCGTACAACCGACAGCGGTCCGCCCACCGCAGCCTCCGGCGCCACGTGCAGCACGATCGTGCCAAAGGCCGTCCCGCTCATTCTCGCATCAGAGATACGCACCATATCGCGTACGCCCTGTTTTAGCAACTTTCTGGGGATCGGCAGATTCCCCACCTCCGGCATGCCCGGCCCCCCTATCGGACCCGCATTCTGCAGTACCAGAATGTCATCAGGATTGACTTCCAGAGCCGGATCGTCGATTCTTTCCTGCAGATCGGAAATACTCTCAAATACGACCGCCCGTCCCCGGTGCTGCATGAGCTCCGGAGAAGCCGCCGCATGCTTAATCACCGCCCCCGACGGCGCCAGGTTTCCCCGCAGGATCGCTAGCCCGCCCTCTGCCTTCAACGGCCTGTCAAGCGAATGGACCACCTCGCTGTCGACAATGCCGCTCCCCGCAACGTTCTCGGCGACAGTCCCCCCCTTTACCGTAGGCGCGTTGCCGTGAAGCAGCGGCAGAAGCTCCCGCAATACCGCCGGGACGCCCCCGGCATAGAAGAAGTCCTCCATCTGAAACGCACCCGCCGGCCGTACGTTAGCGAGCAAAGGGGTCCGCCGGCTGATGGCGTCGAACAGGTCCAGCGGCAGATCGATCCCAAGCCGCCCCGCCAGCGCCGGCAAGTGCACCACCGCGTTCGTGCTTCCCCCCAAAGCGCACAGAAGAGTGATCGCGTTTTCCAACGCCTCACGCGTCAGAACCTGCGACGGCCGCAGCCCGTCCGCCGCCATCGCCACAATACGCCGCCCGGCCCGCTCAGCCAGAAGAATGCGCCGTGAATCTGCCGCCGGGATCGCCCCGTTCCCTGGTAGCGAAATACCCAGCGCCTCCGTCAGCGAGTTCATCGTCGAAGCCGTGCCCATCACCATGCAGTGGCCCCGGCTCCGCACCAGATTCTCCTCCACCTCCGCATACTCGCCGTCGCTTAGATTCCCCGCCCGGTACTCCGTCGTCAGCCGACGGCAATCTGTGCACGCACCCAGCGTCTGGCCCCGCCAGTGCCCGTTCAGCATCGGCCCGCCGGAGACCAGTATCGCAGGCAGGTCGGCGCTAGCAACACCCATCAACGCCGCCGGCGTCGTCTTGTCGCACCCGCACAGTACCACCACACCGTCCATCGGATTGCCGCGTATCATCTCCTCCGTGTCCATGGCCGCCAGGTTGCGCCATAGCATCGAGGTCGGCGTCAGGTAGATCTCTCCCAGGCTGATAGTTGGAAACTCAAGCGGAAACCCGCCCGCCTGCCAAACGCCTCGCTTGACCGCCTCTACCAGCTCGGGAAAGTGGGCATGGCAGTTGTTCATCTCGCTGTACGTGTTCAGAATCCCGATCAGAGGCCGGTTCATGTCCGCCCTGTCGAATCCAAGTGAGCGTGTGAACGCCCTGTGCATCAGCCCCGCCGCGTCTGGTTCATTGAAGAATGCGCGCCCCCGGGCTTCCTCTGTCATCTCGGTCAGTTTCTCAGCCACTTTTCCTCCAACTCTTCCAGCCTGTCCTTCCACGCCCTGCATGCCATCGAAGGTGCCAGCCTCTCAAGGTGAAATCTGCACGCGGTAGACCTTCCCATTGTCGCTGTCGGTGACCACAAGACGTCCCGGTTCGACCGCAGTGACTCCAACCAGCTTTCGCAGTGGCGGACCCCCAGAAAGGACCCATGCCGCCAAGTCCTCAACTCCGTCCCCGGAGATTATCAGGATGCCCCCCTGCTCAGGTTGGGTGACGTATACCGTCCCCTCGCTGTCAAGGGCCAGATGGGGCCCGTCCACACTGTTGGCCGTAACCAGAGGCCACAGGTTCAGCAACTCGCCAGCCACATTGAATCGTAGCACAGAAGTCATTCCCGCCGTCGACACAAAAACTGAACTGTCGGACTGAAACACGACATCCACAGGCTGCAGATCGGTTCCCTCAAAATCAGTTGAAATGCGGATCAATTCCTGCCCGAATGAGTCGAACGCGGCAACAGCCAGCGCCGGCGTCATCGCCAGCCAGATTCGGCCCTGGCTGTCAACGTCGATCCCTCTACTCCTGTCCGTAGCACTGTCAGGAACTGGTACGACCTCCTGAAACGCCCCGTCCGGCCCGTGGACGCTCACCCGGCCGCCATCGCCCGCGTCCAGGACGTAGACATTTCCTGCCCCGTCCGCAGCCACGTCAACCGGCTCGACGAAGGGGCGGTCTGAGCGCTTTGTCTGGGCGATCTGCCGTCCCGCGCCGTCCAGGACGAACAGTGCACCATGGCCGGGATCGACAACGTAGATGTTACCATTCGAAACGGTCACGCCCCGCGGACGTTCGAACGCCTCGCTCACCGTCTCGAAATCTGTGCTCCTTTCTTCCCCCGTAAACGGCGTGACGATCTCCAAAGGTAGCGCCATGCCCGGCACACTCCCCGGAACCGCCTCCACACTCTCCCCCTGCAAAGCCGGCGCCGCCTGCGAATCCACCTTCCTGAAACTATCCCTGGCCACCGCCCCCGCCAACACCATCAACAACAGTAGGGGACTTCCACTCCAAAGGACGAGAGTTTGGATCCCGCCCCGCACCCTTTCTTGAAAAGTCGCCTTAGGACGATAAGGCGCCCTGTGCAACTCCCCCTCGGCCTGCCCTTCAATCCCTTCTTCCGCAACCACGTCCGCCCCTGGCCCGGGCTCGTCTGGCCCCGCCCCGTCGTTCGCATTGAGAATCCTATGTTCTTCTCGCTCCCCAGCATCGCCTTCCGTGGCAGACTCCACGGGAGTCAACGCCAGGCCGCACTGGTCGCAGAATCTGGCCCCAGGTCTGACTGAAGCCGCGCATCTCCGGCATACTGCGGCCAATTCTTCTCTCGACATGTCCTTCCCAGGTTTTCGAAAAATGATGTCCGGCAGGTAAACCGTCTCGGCGATGAACGAAATGAGGATGCAAGAACATCAACCTGAAACGCTGCACTGTCGGACTCCGGCAGCCCCCGAAGCCCTTCCGCCGGCAGCCAACTCCCAACACATCCCCAACTAACCCGGGACGACATTCTGCAGCCACTGTCCCGCCGCCGCCCGGGCTATGGCGAGACTTGCACGCGGTAAACGCGGCCGTTCTCGCTATCGGTTAGAAGCAAGTCGCCTTCGGGACCCAGGCTGACGCCAACCAGTTTGCGAATCGGTTGACTGGACGGTAGCGCCCACACGCTGATATCCTCGCCATCATCCGACGAAATCCGCACAAAGCCGCCCAGTTCCGGCTGGGTTACGTAGAGTGCCCCTGCACTGTCCAGCGCCATGTGTGGGCCGTCCGCACTGTTTGCCGTGGACGGTGGCCACAAAGTCAGCGGTTCGCCGCTGAGTGAACAGCGTATGACCGCCGTCGTGCCCACCGTGGCAACGTCGTTGGCATCGTCGACATGGTAGGCCACGCCGCTTCCCTTGCCTTGCTGCCTCCCCCTGCCAGCGAGAACCCGCATGACTGAAGCGCTGCCCGTTCTCACATTCCTCACCACTCTGGGGGCATTTCACTGTGGCCGGCTTTCGCCCGCCGCAGTACTCGCAGAAATTGGCCGTAGGACGGTTGGCATGCTCCCAATCCGTGCAGGTCCTCTGCCTCATGATCCGTTCCCTGTTCAGCATGGGCCTGTCACTGAAGTTCTTCATCTCTCACTATAATTTGGAGGATGCAAACAAGAACGCGCCGGGGTGAAACCGTTCTAACTTCGGCTACCCCTTGAGGTGATAGATGACATACACGGGTTCGGGCCCCTCATCGACGATCAGTTCCCCTCCAGGATACATCTCCATGATCCTGTCGATCTCGTTTATGTAAGGGCCCTCCAACAGGTAAGTTACTGGTCCTGGATCAACCTTCTCTAGGTCGAATACTCCGAATTCCCTCGACCTGTCGATCCCTTGACTCTCTGGGTATAGAAACCGGATCGTCTCATACCCGAACCTGCGCTGCCCTGAAAAGTAGTAGATGGTACCGGGCTCCTCAAACGAGTGGGCCGCGTCAAGAGACTCGAAATAGTATGTTGCGAATGTCCATTTGAAAGTCGGCGTATTGGGCAGTCTGATGAAGTAGAAACTGAGATTCCAGACTCCGCTCACCAGCAGCACAAGCACCGATGCGCTTACCGCAGCCGACCGCCCCCACTGCCCAAGGTAACGATTCCCCATCTGAACGACAGCCCCAGCGCCGACCCCGGCCAGCCCGAAGACCCAGGGAATCGCAGTGATACTGCGCCGCATCGAACCGGCCGAAGGATCTGTGAGCACCAGGCCCGAAAGAGCGCCAAGCACGACCAGTACGGCCATCAGATGAGGTGGGCTGCGCCACTTACGGATTGCAACCAAGAGCCCAAAGTAGGCCAGCAACGCGATACCTGGGTCCAGCGCGCCTACGCCCCCGATTCCGTCCACTCCGTCCATACGCGGGTTCCTCAACAACAGCGAAAACGCCTCCCACGCCCGCTCTGCAAGGAATCCCGCCTTTGCCCCGATGCCATCCGCGCTGACAAACTCGTGATACGCCCACACCGACTTCTGGTTCATGCGGCCGAAAAAAGCGCCCGGCGACCCCGCAGCGAACTGTAGCACCGGCGCTGCACTCACCGCCGCGCCGCACACCAGTAGCGATAGAGGAGCCACTTTGCGCCTGAACGACTCCTTCTGCAACACGAAGAAGAGTGTTATCGAAGCAGCCATGGCAGCCAGAAACGTTGGAAATGCAAAATACGTGTAGGGAATCAGCCCCAGCAGCACGCCGGCAGCAAACCAGCTCCACAGGTTCCTGCGTCGTTCACCAAGACGCCCCGCGTCGTAGGACTTCATCGCCCACACCAGCGCCGCCGCCGCCGCCGTAGACGCAAAAGCCAGCGGGACCACCCCGAATCCAAGCCGGCTGAAGTGCAGATGCCAGTAACTCACCGTAAGGGCCGAAGTGCCGAACAGCGCGATCCAGCGGCCGAACCCGATTCGCAGTAGAAAATACGCCGCCGGAACACTTGCAATGCCAAATAACCCCATCGAGAGTCGAACCGCGAATATGGAGGCGTCCAGCAGCCAGATCAACAGCGCAGTTACGTAGAACGGCCCCGTCAGTTGCCCCAGCGCCGACGTAGTATACGGTCCAATCCAGCCCTCCTGCAGTATGCGCAGACCCTCGATGCCGGTCACCGCCTCGTCGCCGTGAAACCCGGCTGGGATCTCTTCGAGTCGATACACGCGCAGGAACGCCGCCGCAACCGTCAGCAAAACGACCGCGGTCAGTTCCCACCTGTTCTGGCCAACCCATGCCCGAATGAACCCCGGTGACCACCGCCAATTGTGAGGACCTGTCTCCCAGACTAGCCCCCGGCGCAGCACATTCCTGCGAACCGACGCAAGCAGTTGCTGAAGCCGGTCCCCAATCCCGATTCCCTGCTCACCGGCAGAATCGCCTCCGTAAATCTTCCCCCCGCAACCATCGCAGAACTCGTGCCCTCCGGGGTTCCCTCTTCCACACTGCGGGCAGGCGACATCTGCAGGCCGGCCGCACCGCCCGCAATACGCAGCCCTCGGCCGGTTGAAGAAGCCGCACCCATGACAGAGCCACGACTCCACCGAGAATCTGCTCTCACTGTGTGGAGGAGAAGAAGCCAAATCCGAAACTTCCAATGGTGGAAGGCTCTACGCAACGCAACTACGGCGCCGGCACTGGACGAACTGCCGCCAAGAGCGATTCTTGCCCAAACGACCCCCGTGGCGCCGCTTGGCACTGCTCGACCAATCCAACTAATGCTTGGCTCAGTTTCCCGCAAATACGAGAACCCGATGATTGTCCGCGTCGGCTACCAATACCTCGCCGGTCAGCGGATCGATAGCGATGCCCGTCGGCTTGGCAAAGCGGTTGAGATCCGAACCATATCTCCCGAAACTGAACTGGATCTCGCCGCCGGATGAGATTACGTAAATCTGGGCAAACTGCGGGTCCGAAGCATACACCGTACCGTCGGGGGCAGCCGCGACGAACGGCTTGTCCCAAATGTCCTGGCTCTCCCAGGTCGGTATCAGCCACTCGTATAACGGCACCATCTCTGCCGAAAGCACCTGTATCCGGCGATTCCAGGCGTCACTGACCAGAATATTGCCGGTTGTCGGGTGGACAGCGACGTCAACCGGCTCTTCAAAGTGGCCCAGGACGACGCCGCCCCCGCCGACCTGCCGGACGAACTCGCCCATTGGCGTAAACTCGAGGATGCGCTTGTTCCCCGTGTCAGCGACCAGCAGGTTGCCAGCCGGTGTCACTGCCAATCCTCGCGGGCCAAACAGCGCGTATGGGTCTCTGTTATCCTCGGTGATCACGGTGAAACTCCCCCATTTGCGCAGGAAATTCCCCTGGCCGTCAAAGACCTGAATTCGTCCGTTCCACGTGTCGGCCACGAATACTGTGTTGTCAGCCCCAACAGCGATCCCCCACGGCTCTCGAAACTGACCGTCCCCCAGCTCAAGGGGCCCTTCCCCGTCTGGATCGGTACAGCCCCTGCTCTGTTCTTCTGCCAGAAAGCACGTACTTCCGAACGTTAAACGCGAACTACCGTCGGAGTTCAACACGACAACCCGATTGTTGCCTGTATCGAGTATGTATCGCAACCCGTCAGCCCCAACCGCTATGGAGCGGGGGTTCGCCAGAGGAACCGCACTGTACAGCCCGTTGTACGCGACGCTGGCGCTGCGATCGATCTCCTCATAGCTGAACGACGGCGACTGGAATGGTCCTCCACCGGCAGTGGGAACAACGTTCAGGTCCCACACCATCTCAGCAATGTCCCTACGTACGTACATGCGGAAATCATGTCTGTGAGGCCATTCCGTCAGCGTACGGTCAGGGTGGTTGCGGAAGAAAAAGATCTGCCACAGGCGGCTGCGCCGCTCACTGTCTGTCAACGCCCCCCAGATCTGTTCAATCGTCAGCCCTTTGGATTTCTCCCCGTCCCATTCTCCCTTGTAGCTCTCTTCGGGCCACCACACGAGCCTGTAATTCCGGCTTACATAGTCGCGTCCAACGTACGGCTCCACTTTCGCATAGTTCTTCTTGCCGACAAGGATGATCGGCGCGCTCATCGCTTCAGTAGTCGGATTCGCGCCGTAGAATATGTGGTTGGGATAGAAGCGCATGTACCAGGTCATGGGCCAGGCAACGTCATCGTCGTAAGAGACCTGAATCTCTCGCTCGCCAACCGTACGTTCGCTTATCGTCTCAATCTCCTCCAGGGCCCGCTTTACATCCGGCGCGGCATGGGCATAAACAAGATATTCGGTTGCCATGTCGTAGTTGACGTAGGTAAGCAGATAGGAAAACCGAACTGTGAGCAGAAACAATATCGTGAATACCGCCACCGCACTCAGACGCAACGTCAGTCGCCAGCCCGAGCGCAGAAAAGCCACATATGTGAGATACAGCAATCCCACCAACAAGCCGAGCGCAAGTATGAAGCGCACAGTCCGCGACAGCGTGTCTACGTCGCGCCCGCCGCCGGGGATTGAGCCAATCAGCGTCGCCACAACAAACAGCAGCGCCGGCAGCAGAACCAGCGGCCACCAGCCTTGTGCATCCCGCACCTTCTTCCAGTCGATTCGACGAAGGATCTCCGCCCCCCACCAGCCTCCAAAAAGTACCATCGGCTGCGCCATGTGCGTCGTCAACCATGGCATCTTTTCACCCGCGTAGGAATAAGACAACCAGGCCCCAAAGCCCCACCAGGCAAAAAAGAAAACCAAGTAGGGCCGCACGAACGAACTCTCCGTCGCACTGGCAGGCGCTTGCTGCGAAGCGCCGTTCCCGCCATTGACCTCCGCATCGGCACCCTCACCCGCCGCGGCGGCCGCCATTCGCCCAACGGCCCCGCGCAGGCGAATCGCGAGCAGAGCCAGCCCTCCCAGGCTGAGAAGAAGCGGCAAAAACTCGTAGAGCAAGCTCTGCAATATATAGTAGTACCACGGCTGACTCCCGCGTTGCACCTCCTGCTGAGCCAGCCAGTAACCGAGACTGCCGACTACTCCGGTCGCAAGTCCATCTACCGGATTCGTAAAGAACGTCGTGAACAAAATAATCTCAATCGCCCAGAACAGGGCCATCAGAGTGGCCCAAACGGAAAAGTTGAGCCTGCCCTCCTGCCCTTGTCCTCCTCGCGAACCCCCTCCACTAACTCTCCCGCTCGCCGGACCAAACCACCAGTAGGCCATCGCTGCACTTAGTACCGCCATCAGCAGAACCAGAATGGCCGATCTGGCCAAATCCTGGGTCGTACTGTAGGCGAGCGCATCCCAACCGAAAAGCAAATGTCCGAGCGGCGCAGCAAACGGTAGGACAAGCGTCAGCAGCAGGACCGCAATATCAGCGAAAGCACTGTCTCGAAGTTTCTCATGCCCCGTCCACCAGCGCCAGAAAGCTGCCCCCACCATGAAGACGCCAAATATCGTGCCCGACATGAACTGGTTCTCTTTCGCAGCAAAGCCAAGCGCCATCGCGGTCACGGTAAAGTAGAGCCACTTCAACCTCCGCTCCTCCAAATAGCGGAACATGCAATACACCCAAACCATCGAAAAAAAGACGATGTAGATGTCGTTCCGTATGTACCGGCTGTGAAAGAGAATGCTGGGACTGATAAGAAAAAGCAGGGCCGTCAGCAGAGCGCCCGTTCGCCCAATCCACCGCCGGTAAAACCACGCCGCTATGATGGTTCCGATTCCTGCCAGAGCCGGCATGACCCGAGCTGTGGCATCGCTGACACCAAACAGAAAGTAGATGAACGCGTTCGCATGGAAGAGGAACGGCCCGTGCATCATCGGGTTGTGCTGATAGCTCCCGTTTCGATAAAGATCGAGAGAGTACACGGCGTGCAGACTCTCATCGTGGCTCATCCCTCGCACGCCAAGCGCATAGAACCGGCTGACTACCGCCACGACCAGGATCGCTGCCCACGCCATAGTCTCCCAATTGGCCCGCAGCACTGTAAACAGGTTCGAGTCCAGGATACTATCGGAAGGCCCGACAGTTTCCCTCGGTAAGGAATGTTGTGACTCCCCAAGGGCCGAAGTCTCCGTCAGACTCTCCTCTTGCTCCTCGGCCGGAGGATTCTCAGTGGCGGTTTCTTGAAGGTGCGTTTCGGAGACCTCGACTGCGGTCTCGTCTTGCCTCTCGCTCCGTCCTTCTGCCATCGTTTACTTCTCCCGTTTTACCCAAAGGTCTACCTCTTGCCGCACTGGCACGCTCCCCGCGACCTGCTGTCTTTCACGAAAGAGCATCCACCTTAACAGGGCTCCGGCGCTCTCTAGCTCAGTCGGCAGCCAGCGCTGTGTCACAGAGTAACTGCTGCCAACGAAACCGGCGGGCAGCAGCTCCAATTCCCCCTCATTTCCAGGCGTCCCGCGAGACACAACCATGGCGTCTGCCTCTACCCCAGTTAGATCGCTCCCAGGGTGCCAGCGCAGATCGCTCATGGTTCTCAAATGCCAGAAAAAGAATGGCAAATGGGAATACTCGACCTGAAGATAGACGGGAGCTGCTGTAGCATCTCCTGTCCGCAGGGAACTTAGGCGGGCAATATCCTCCGTCAGCAATGCCATCCCACCATCCCCGGTCTCAGCGTAGAGTGAACGGCAATGTCCGAATTCCGGCCTCAGATTCAGCATCCAGCTGCCGCTGGCTTGGGCCAGAAAAAACGCAATCAATATCAGGAAGCCAAATGCATGCATGCTGGCGCGCTCTCCCGACCACCAAACAAAAAAAGCGCCCAGCGCCGGAATCAGCAGATAAAAGATAGCCAGACGCGGATCAAAATTGCCGTCTCGAAGCGAACTGCTTACGGTGCCCGTCCAGAAAAAAGCAGTAACAAGCAGAATCCCCATCGTGGCCAGCGCCGGCAACCGTGAGCTGTCCTTAAACAACATTCCAGTCGGCGCCAGTCGCAAAAAATGCGTCGCTGTCCCCGCCGCCAGTAGAAGCAACGGCAGCCCGACAACAAGCAGGCTGACTGGTGTCCGCCCCGGCAACAGGATCATCAAGAGGCCCCAGCCCACACCGGCAACTAGAACATTGAGCCAAATTGCGTCGATGGTCGCTCGTCTTTCTGTTTCAACGACTTCCTCGCCTTGGACAACCCGCCCCGCCTGGTTTCCCGCAAAGAAAACCGTCCTGTAAAGGGCGATTGCCGCGCCCGCACCCCCAAACAGAAGCAGGAATGGCTCATCGACAAGTAGCCTCATTAGAGCCCACGTTACTGTGTAATTGTGCTCCGCAAGCAGGATCCCCTCTGTCCCCGACGAACCCACCAGGTGGGCGACTGCAGTTCCCACGCTTTCACCAACGGCCGACAAGCCGGCAAGGTTCGAAAGAAGGCCGGTTGATCCTACAACGGCCGTACCCGCACAAACCAGTACTGCCTGCCTGCCCTGGATCTGAATTAGACTCGCTAGCCGCCCCTCTCTGAGCAGATAGTAGGCAAAAAGAATCAGTGGCAGTAACAGCCAGGCCAGCGGACCACTTATCAGGAACAGACCGCCTATCACCGCAAATCGATTGACCCGTGCAGCCTCTTCTCTTTCATCAAACAGTGCCGCAAGAAGCAGTACGAAGGTCAGTGCCGACAGGGCCGATCCATCGGCCAGCCGGCTGAACGATAGCTGCCAGGGATCGATCGCGAACAAAACTGCTGCCATCAGTGCGCCGCCTCGTCCCATGCGGCGCCGCAGCGCCCAGGCCGCCAGAACCAGCCCCGCCCCGGCGCATGCCAGCGGAAAGCGGGCCCAAAAACTGCTCCCGCCCCCCGTCACAAGGAATAACGCGCGCTGAATCGTATACAGTAGGGGGCTCAAGGGCGGACGGGGGTCTGGAACCCCGCTCTTCTCCTGCACGCCGGTCGCCTGGTCCAGCCAGGCGGGCCAGATCTGAGCGGCCTCCAGGGGTGACACGAGGTTCAGGTCGCCAAGCGAATAAAGTCGCAGTGCCAATGCCAGCACGAAGAGAATCGCGTACAAAGCATGTTCCACCGATGGCCCGCTCACTTCCGGCGTCGTCGCCCGCGCCCCGCGAAACGGCTCCGCAGCTGATTGGCCCCCTGTGAGTGGCCCCCTGACCTCTCTTTGAACGTTCGTCTTCCCTGGTGTCACCTGCAGCCCGTTGCCCCTGATACCTGATCTCTATCTGTCCGACACGCCTTTGGCGCGGTATATCCGATAGCTTCCCTGCTCATAGACCAGCTCGAGAATCTGGCCCAACCGGTATTCCAGCACAGGCGTAACGCCGTACTGGGCGCGCTCCTCCGGGCCAACCAGCACATAGTCGATCTGCCAGCGATTCAGCGTTTCCTCCAGCGTAGAAGGACGCGGAAACTGATAGACCTCCCGGATGGCTTCGTCCCGCCCTTTAGCCATCTCGCCATACGCCCGCCCCCGCCACTGGGCCTCGTGCCCATCCCAACCCAATAACGTCGCCCTGCCCGTTGCCGCGCTGACGCGCCCCGTATTGATCCTGTAGCTGGCCCCCTTGGCCTCCAGAATTACCGACTCGGGACGCGTGTTGCGCCTGATCCAGTCAATGGCGGCCAGCTCCTCCTCACCGACGTACGCAAGGCCATTTAGTGTCGGCTCACGCGTGCCGAAGCCCTTTATCTTAGCATACGCTCCAGCCACCGGATAGACAAGGCTCGCTATGATAAGAAGGAGAGACAGGACCGATGGCACAAATCCCAGGACGGGAAGTGGCGCCCCGCCGCCTCCCTCACCGATGCGACGCACCGCCCGTCCAAGGTAACAGGCGATCGCATAGGCCGCCGCGATGCCGAACAACAGCCAGCTCTGATAATAGAACTTGAAAACGGTATTCATGCGCGTACCAAAATTGTCGCGAAGATACACAAACTCCGGCAAGTACGTCAGCAAACTGCCGATCGCAAACAGGAACAGGACAAAAGTGGTCGCTTGGGTCCCATCGCCCGGTCCGTCCAGTCGCTGCCAGAGCAGGCTCAATGTGGTCGCCGTAAGCCCGCCCATCAACAGAAACGTCCAGGGCTCTCCGAGCCGTCGCTGGATGATGCTCGCTAGCACTCCATCGGCCTCGCCTGCAGCGTCCGCCGACAGCAGCCCGGTCGTCACCAGGAAAGCCAGTGGCAGACCCAGAACGAGGACCGCCGCCGTGACCAGCGCCTCCACCCGAGGTCGCCCCTCCCGCCATCCCAGGACGACTAACCCCGCCCCCGCCAGTAGGAAATGTCCGAACATCACCAGATACTGGGGCAGTCGCGTCGGGTGCAGCAGATTAGGCAAGATGCCGCCTGCCTGGCTCTGCGCCGTCAAAAAGTACGGTATATACAATACAAGGGCCCCCAGGACAACCGTAACCCCAACGATCGCCCCCCGCGTAAGCGCCCTGCGCAGCACGACGACAGTATCTCCATAACCGCGGGCGCCCGTGAGCATCGCCACCAATACAAGCAGGAGCCAGTAAGGAGGAAAGTCCCAGGTATTCAAAAACAGAAGCGCACCGGCCGCGGCAATCACAAGCAGTAGCCCGCCCCCGCCCAACGCGCTGTAAACCGATCTGACCTGAGCACTCAAGTCGGCAAGGAAAGAGTCAGTCCGTACTTTCTCCTCGCCGGCATCTTTGTCCTGGTGTGCCTTTGTTGCGCCTTCGGCCGGCCCATCCCCGCTGAACCAGTTCAATGCGATGGCAACCACCAGAAGCACGAAGGGCATGGCCAGCAAGTGGGGATGATTGTCAGACAGTACATAACTGAAGATCGGAAACTCGTCGATGATCTCGATATGGTTCCCATCGAGGTCGATGTCTTCAATTACGCGGCTGGCTCGCCACCACCAGGTCCACCCGCTGTCAATGTACCATTTGCGGGTCACCTCTGCCCGCTCCGGAAAATTATATATGTCGACCAGCTGAATCAGGCCGCCCATCCGCACGCCTTGAGCATAGAGCCACTCCAGTATCACGTGCAGATTAGAGCTCAACGCCACGGCAACCGCCGTCAGCAGCCCTGCCAGGATTGGGAAGACGCCCCCGGCCCCTTCAACGTTCATCCAATCTGTCGATACTTCGGAGTCCTTCTCCTGCCCATCCTCTTTGGAACGAAGTCGATACAGATTGTACCCCACGCCAAAGCTCGCCGTGACCAGCAGCCCAAACCAGCACGCCTGCCCCAGGTTATATGCGATTTCAGGCAGCTGGCCGGACAGATGTGCCAGCGTTGAAATCATCCAGTAGCCAAAATAGTAGTAGCTGATTGCATAGCCGGCCAGCCACGAATCGCGCGGCGGATAGGTCGCGCTGCTCCAGACTCCATTGATGAACATCAGGTCCATCGGCTGCTCGGTGTGGCTGATCGCAGGGTCATGTGCACGGACCCATGTCCACGCCCCAAATGCGAGAAAGAACAGGAGCTCGACACCAATAATATAGCTTCGGGAAGGCAACAGGCCCGACAAGAGGCCAAATCCGCCGCGTCTGCCATCTCCGTCAGCTTCACCCCTGAACACAATAGCCACTATGCTGAGCAGAACCACCAGGAGAGTGGCCAGCCAGGCTCCACCTGATGTATTGCGCAGCAGCCCGTAACTGGTACCCAGCCATAGCAGAAGACTGACCAGAAAGATTCCCAACACGCGCGCAAACGCGTAGCCGCGATCCGGCAATGCGTTGAAATGCCGCAGCGCCACGGGCAGCGCCGCGACGCTCACAACCTGAGTAACCGCGTACCAGCCCAGGAATGCAACAACGATGTCACGCACGCGGCGCTTCCCCTCCCTCGCGGCCGGCATCTGCCGGTTTTTCCACCTCCGCGCAACGACGCCTCTCACTCCCTGTCCACCCCGAATCGGCCCCGTGCGCCTGAACTGTTTTGCCTGCGCCGCCCGTCTCCATTGCCGCCTCTACCTCAAGAAAGGCCTGCCCGATAACCCGTCTGCCAAAAGAGTCCATCGCCGGCAATCCCTCTGCCGCAAAAAAACGCGCCTCAAGGATCTCCACAGGATCAATCCTCAATTGACCGCCGCTGATCCGCCCCAACAGATAAAACTCCAGAACATTTCGCATCGCCCGGTGGCAGACAACCCCCTCGACCGACGTCTCCAGGGACAGCTCCTCCCTCACCTCCCGACGCCAGCAGTCGTAGATGGTTTCCCCCGGAGTCAGCCAGCCCCCTGGCAGCCCCCATTTTCTCGTGTCGTGAAATCGATGACGCAATAGCAATACCTGCCCTTCTTCGTTCAGCAGGACACCGCTAACCCCAACGATCACCTTGCCAGTAACTGTCCACGTAACCGCGCCCCGCAGCCACCGCGGCGCCCTCCGCCAAATGCCTGCCGCCATCGGCGCCATACCTGTTAGTTGGCGCATCCGCCCCCTATCGGCCCTCTAGCTGGCCCTGAATGTGAGAGGAAACCGCGTAAATCGTTACCTCGGGATTCCGGTAGACCGACTCCAGGAGCCCGGACGCTGCCAGCTCCGCAAGTCTCGAGTCTGCCCCCGGATGTTGATGCCTTTCCAGCTGGCCCGCGTAGATGAGTCCGATCTCCAGTTCCTCAATCAGGCGCTCCATACGCGCCAGATCCTCCGTATTCCAGAATTCGGAAAGTTGGCCGTGCCGTTCGCCAACGTCCTTACCGTAACGCTGCTCCCCCGCGTGCATTCCCAGCAGCCCGCTCAATCCCGTAAGACTGGCCACACGTGTGCCCCCGGCCCGGTAATAGTCGAGTTGAGCGGATTCGGCCAGCACCAGGTTGCCCCGTACGTTCTCCAACAACCACTGCACCGCCGCCCAATCGTACTGTAATTCAATGGCATTGTTGCTGTCAGGCCAGTGGTAAACGCCCTTCTCCATAAAGGCAATCCCATTCAGAGTCCCAATCGGAGGGCGCCAGCCCGGAAATCGTTGCGAAAGACGCGACGGCGTCCCAAGCAGGGGATAGACCAGGCTGGCTGCAATCAGAACGGCAAAGGCCAGCCCCCAGGCGCCTCGGACGGCTGCCAGCGCCGTTCCGAAACCGAAGCGCGAACTCCTGGAATCCACACCAACCGTAGGTCGTTCTCCTTCTGTACCCCTGCCCCGCAGCATCGACTCAAAACGCGCCAAGATCCTCGGCAGCGCGATCGCCGCCGCCACAGCCCAGAGCACCCATACCTGGTTATAGAACTTGAAAAGCGTGTTCATCCGGTAGGCGTCGCCGCCCTGGAGATGGTCCTTCAGATACACTACCTGAGTACCGGCCAGTACGGCCAGGCCGGTCGCCGCTAGCAGCGCAACACAAAGCGTTCCCGTGTCGAACGCCCTATCTCGCCGCCAAAAGTGCGAAACGGCTAAGCCTAGCGCAGGAAGGCAGATGGCCAGTACCGTCTGATTCGTGAACAGTAGTATCAGCAATGAAGCAAGGAACAGCGCCGGAAGCAGAAAGACCTCGGTGAAATAGGCGATGGTCGGGTTCCGCACTAGCAACCTGTGAACTCGCAAATAGCGAAGCCGGCGCAGTTCACCCCGCCCTACCACCAGCCACGTAAAGATGACAAACGCGAAAAATCCCCAGATCTGCGTCCAATTGCCCAGGTCGTCAGGCGACCGCACCAACCCGACACCGACCGCCGCCACATTCGTGTAGCTGCTGAAGAAGGGCAGAAAGAGAAGATATGCCCCGCCCGCCATTACAATCCCTAATCCCGCAACCGGGACAACATGCAAACGCCCTCCCCTGCGGTAAAGTGCGACCGCCAGCGCAAGGACCCCCAGACCCAGATACGTGGGCAGGTCCCACAAGTTGACCGCCGCCAGCACCCCCAACGTAAAGGCTAGGCCGCAGACGAGCACCGCCCCGCTGTGCCAGTTCTTGCGCCAGTTAACGTTATAGCTGTCCAGAAGCGCCAGCACCAGCGCAGCGAAAAACAAGGAAAACGGAATGCCGATCATATGTGGATGCAGATCGGCATAGGTGAAACTCCAGTAGGGGAACTCATTGATCGTATGGGGAATCACACGGCTGGGCCCCCAAAAGTCATATCCCGGCAGGGCCGCGTCGGAGCTCAAGACGCGCCAAAGCCCGTTGAAGGCATGGACCGCCTTCTGAACCCCGGGAACGCTGCTGACAAAACCGCTCTCGCTGACTCTGCTCAGCGACTGCACCAACTGCACAAATCCAGCCAAGTTGCCGATAACGGCGACGAACAACGGAGCCAGCAGCGCCGCACCTATGCCTTCGTGCCAGTACAGCTGTGGTTCAACAGAGCGCCCATTCGATGCCTCCCCTTCCTGCCGCCCCCCTCTCGCATCTGCCTCTGCCTCAATTCCAGTGCCGGAAATGTCCTCCTTCACATAGCTGACTGAACCGGTTGCCTCCGGCCTTGCACCCCTGACCAGCGCCCAGTGTGGACCGCCGCGCCAGCTTTGGGACCGCTCCTGTTCTGAACTGTCTTCCCCGGTTGGACCGTCGCCCGCCCCATCCGAAATCAGTGCCTCCGCACCATCCGCCTCAACGGGGCCGACCAAAGTCTCTGAAGGTTCTGCGGAAAGATGTCGCGCTGGCGTCTCGCCGTCCGCCGTGCCATGAAGCCGCATACGGTTCCCTCGCGGTCGGAGCCCGCTCACGGAATAGGCCACGGCAAACGCGTTGACCACAGTAAGCGCAAACAACATGGGAATGGCTAGATTGAAGGCCACTTCGGCGTAGATGCCGGTCAACTTGATCAGGTAACCGACCAGATAGATCCCGTAGTAGTAATAGTTGATGTACCCGCCCGCGAAATGCGGATCAACCGGCGGAAAATACGGGCTCCGCAGAATCCCGTTCAGAAACGCAAACTCCATGAACTTCTCGCCACCGAACCACGGCTGCCAAATGTCCGGATTCGCCCGCCGGACCAGCACAAGGAACAGGAATGATGCCGCGAACAGACCTTCTCCGACCAGCAAAATCCCCCACGCGCGCCGCACAAACGACAGTACATCCCGCCACGTGAAAACCAGCACTCCAGCACCCAATAGCGCAACTATGCCCGCCACCAGCCACGCATTGCGCACTGTGTTCTGCGCCAGCCCCGAACTGGCGAATATCCACAGCAGCCACCCGCTCAACAGCCAGCCCAGCGTCTTGGAAAGCAGAAACCCGCGATCGCGCAGTACGCCGAACAACCTGAATGCCAGCGGCCACGCCACCCAGCCCAGCGCAGAAACAACAAGCCACCACCAGCCCACCGCAAGCCACGGCGAACCGCTTGCCGCCGTGTTCCATCTGTAATTGTCCACCAGGGGCAGTTCCCGCAACGGCGTTTCCAACATAAGCGAAGGCCTCGACCCCTCCGCACCCTCTGCCCGCGCCCCGTCTCCGCCTTCCGCAATCCCCTGCCCCTGCACTAGCGCCAGCAAAAGGTTGATCAGGCCCCGGTCCTGGCTCTCGGGCGCACTCCCCAGCCCCATCGCGGTCAATACAGGCGCCAGCGCAGACGGACGTCCTCGGTCCCAGTGCACGGCGCCCTCCCAGGACCCTGCCAACAGGCTGTCAATCTCATAGCCGCTCAACGCCCGCTCCTTCGCCAGTATCGACACCCGCGGGTGGTCATACAGGCTCCAGCTTTCGTCGGCGTCGTGGTCCGGAAACGTCAGGCCCAGCAATCGCGGAGGCGTCGTGAAGTCTGCCGCCAGCACGAAGCCCAGCTGCCCCCCGAACATCAGCTCGTAGTAGCGGTTGGTCATCGGGTACCGTGCCGGCAACTCATCCACGCTCTCGTAAATGCGTTTGGAACTGTAGATGACGTAATCGGCCGCCAGCAGCTTCTCCTTCAATATCTCGTACTTCTCCGCCGTGTCCTCCTCATACGGCGACCAGTCGATTTGCCGCAGGCCGTGGCTGCCCATATCCATCCCCGGCTCCCCCGGCAGGCGCTTCGGCAGCGGATCGTCCCATGACTCCCACAATATCACCGAGCCCGGCGGCGCGTTGGCATAGACCCAACGGCTGGCCGTCACCCACGTATGCTCGCTCCCATAGACGCCGTTGACATACGCCAGCGACCACAACAGACCGCCCCCAACCGCTGCAATGGCCAGAATCATGCCCGAAAGACGTGTCGCCAGCCGCAGCCTTCCGCTGGCTCTCATCTGCAAAAGCCAGACAATCAACCCCGCCGCAAAGAGCAGGACAAAGGGGAGTACCGGACTCATATACCGGTTGAACTTGGCCAGAAACGCGCCTGTAATACCAAAATACGGCACAACCCAGGCCCAAACGATGAGCTCACCGGCCCTCGCCCGGTTGAGTGCCGCCTTCCCCAACGTCCACGCGCTTCCGGCCAGGGCCGCCAACCCCAGTGGCCAGCCCATCCCCCAGACGACCTGCTGCTCAACAAAATACACATAGGGAACCGTATTCCGGTACTGCCGCGTAAACGGGAAATCGGCCACGCCGCGCACCATACGGCCCTGTTCAATCAGCGTTGCCTGGATGAAGCTCACCCAATCGAGCACGGCATAGGGGCTGGTAGCCATGAAAGCAACCGCAGCCGCCAGATAGGCCGCGAACAACTTTGCCAGTTCCCCTCCCTCCCTCCGCCCCCCATCGAGCGACCCGTTCTGGTCTCCCCCTCGCCACAACAGGATCGCCGTCGCCGCAAAGGGTACCGCCAGGATCGGCAGTGCGCTGAACTTGGACGAGATCGCCAGACCCGACCCGATCCCGGCCAGCAGCGCCCCCCGCCACGAGCGCTCCTGCACCAGCAGCACACTCCCGTACACTGCCAGTACAACGAATGTCGTGCTCGCCGGGTCCATCGCAAAAAAGTGACTGAGCTGGACTGCTTGAGCCGTGAATGCGTAAAACGTCGCCGCCAGGACCCCTCCCAACGCCCCGTAAAGCCTTCTCCCCAGCAGGAAGAGCAGGAAGATCGTAAGCGTATCCAGCAGTGCCATCATCAACCGGCCGGCGAAAGCCACCCCTTCGCAGGCCGTATTGGCCCGCGCCATCAGTTCGATTGAACGCTCAGGAACCGGCAGCAAACCAGCCGGCTTGGCCAGACTGCTCAGCACTTCACCTGTCAGAATACCCAGGTAGAGGGGAAAGTGGCCGTAGGTAAACGACCGCCGCCGCTCGTTACGGCGGTCCCACAAAGGGTTAAGCGGGCTGCGTTGCGGGTCGAGAAACTCATCGAAGGTCGAGGGCCATCCGATCGTCAGCGCATAGAAGCAAGTCGTGCTTCGCTCATCAGGGTGAGTATTCAAGCCGCCGTCAAACTGGACGTTCCACGTTCGTAACCCTAGCCCGGCCACTATGACCGCGCCCAAAACAAAATATATGACGATCGAAGCAGACTTACTCGAATTAGCTGGCATCGGTATCCGGGCGTCACCGCCACATCGAGATCAAAATCCTGAATCCACAGCTGCAATCAGGCCACCTGCAAATTGCCCAACAATTCTATCACGGCCACTCGCGAAAGTTACGACACAGGATACACCCGATCCCAAGGGACTCGGACCCGTTGACATACTGTTTCCACCTTCTTAACCTAGCAGTCATCCCTGCCGTAGGGGCACCCCTTGTCGGTACCCTGGCAGTTGCCCCCCTTTGCATCACTCATAGCCATATGTTTCCCTTCGTGGATAGGAACGCTCTGCCCTTGCACCTACGCGTACACGCCAACATCAGCAGACCATAGCACCCGTCGCGACCGTTTCTGCAACGCATACGAAAACGCACACCAATGGGTCCATTCGCCTCCTTGGAAACGATAGCTCAGGCAATGCCGGCACTATGTATCTGGTCTTTGGACTTACAGTGTACGCACCCTGATAGAGGGCGAGCACCTGTCGAGGAGAGGATGGATCCGTTCCCGGGGCAAAAACCAAATCGTGCCAACTGACGATTCAGTTGGCACGTTTATCTGCTTCTGTTTGGAATTGTCTTTTTTGCTACTGCGGCTCAATCGGCCAGTTCCGTATCACCCACTCAATCTGATGCTCTGGCGGCGGTGGCCACAGCAGGTAGACGTCAACCCAGCGGCTCCACAACACCAGATTGTGGTCGTCATAACCCAAATCTATGCGCCGGAACAAAATGTTGCCGCCCGTATCCAACGCATCCCCGAATCCGTATCCGGGAACGTACACCCTGGTGCGCAGCGGAACGATGTTCGGGTCCACGGCTACGATACCCTTCCGCATCCGGTCCCCCGTGCGCGTGATCCCGTACCACGGTAGGCTTGGAGAGACCCCGGCGGTGGACGCGCTGTAACTGGTTGCCCTCATCCTGATCTTGCGCCAGTAGGTGATCTCCTGGCCGTCTTCCGTGACGAACGTCTGCGGTTCTATCTTCTGACCGTAGACAATGCGCTTGTTGCGCGGCTCCTGCGCCACCCAAACGTCTTCCAGCGAGCGTTCATGCAACTCGCCGTCCCGATACAGAACGCGGAAGCGCCTCCGGGTAATGCCCTCTGCCCCCTCAAATTCAACCAGAGTGTCAATTGGAAGCTCCGGATCCCCGACCCACTCAGTCTCAAACGGAGCGATCTCATCTTGTACTTCGACCTCTTCCCGCACGCGAACGATCTGAATCTGCATGTCAGGGTACAAACCCGCACTTAGCTGAGGGGACACTTCGTCAAGGCCCGTCAGGCCGACACCTATCTCCGCCAGTACATCTCCCACGGATTCGCTCAGCGTACGCGTCCTATAGAGCACGCCGTCTGCCACCAGACTGACCGGAATGCTTCGTCGAATGAATACGCGCAGTCCCGAGCTGGCACGTGTGCCCAGCGCGGGCTGCACCTCATCGCCAAGAAAAATCGTGACATCCGCATCGCGCAGAGCCTCGCCCACCGTGTCCGCCAGCGTCTGTATCGTATAGGGAATCGTGTCCTCGTAGACCGTCAGACGGACCGAGCGGTTGACCTCGATCAGTAGCGGAGCTCTCTCAATCCTGTCCCAGCTAGGCCCGCCCGAAAGACGGGTCTCGCCGACTCGACTCCGCTCCGTCGGAACTGCGTCGTTCCACCCTACTTCTGTACCGTAAATCAATACCTGGTCGCGAGGACTAAACGGAATTCCCGCGTCAGCCAGCAGTTCGGCAGGAGTCACGGCCCAGCTCGTTGCCTCGTACTCCCGACCGTCCGCAACGATAAGGAAGGGCTGCGGCCTTTCTACTAATAGACGCAGTCCATCTGTTATTCTGGTGTCGAGATTGTGGGAAATCCGTATACCTTCTGGGGCCGCCGTCCGCGTAGGGGCAACCCCCTCAACAGTCGACGTATCTCTGACCGTATCCTGCGCCTGTGCCACACGTGCAGGAACGATTGAACTCTCGGTCAGTCCGCCTCCAGATGCTGCCTCCGGGCCCGTTTGCAGGCCGACGTCGGTCAGCAAATCACCCACATTTCGCCTGTGGGTCTGTACTGTTCTGGTGACACCGTCCACTTCGATCTCGACAGTGCTTGCTGTCAAGGTCCAAAGTAGCCATAGTCCTGCGATCGCAGCCGTCAACGCTGACAACTGTACCAGAACCCGGATCCGCCGGCTCGTTTGCCGCCTCAATGGAGCCTCGGAGACGGAAACTTTCGGCTTCAACCGTCGGGTGACAGTAGCCATGGCAACATTCTATCCATAATTGAATATACTCAAAATCTTATACCTTCCCGATGGCAACTAAGACAGAACTGGCGCCCAAAAGGTTCCCTGACCTGCCCTCGAGTCCAACCAAAGTCCTCCACCCTCCACTTCAAACTGCTGGCTACTGTTTTTCCCAAACCTACTCGTACACGGGCTCCACACCGCTCTACGAACAGCCTAACCTCTGCCTGACGGCTTCCTGGATACAAGGATTGGTACACGTGCTTCCACCTTCGCTTTCACCAACCTCTGGCCACCCGCCAGCCACTGCTGACTACTGACCGCTGACCTACCGGCCAATGTCCCAATGGGTCCAATGTACACAGCTATGTACTTTACGAGCCCGTTACAAGACTCATGACAGTCCAAGCCACTGTTCAATGCCCAGGCAGACCGCTCATGGTTAGCCCACTGAACTCGGCTTGGAAGGTACCGACGTTCTCGATGCCAGAAGGCGCGGGCGCGTAAGACGGTGTCCCCATCAATTGATGGGGACACCGTCCCTTTCGCTCCTGAATTGGAATGAATTGGATTGAGGCGAAAGTTAAACAGCTGCCGCAGGTTGGCAACGCAATGGGCCCGCCCGCGCAACGACGAAGTCAAGCCGTCAAGCCAGCCAGTTCATCTCTCCTAACATCGGCCACCGGTAGCGCTCTTCGGGCGCTGTATTGCGCGCCCAGCCAACCAGGATCGGCTCATCTGCTCGCTTCTGCGCCATCTTCCGCCGCACCTGCTCCGGGTCCCACTCCCGCAAGACTTCGCCCCGCAGGTCCCGCAGAACTGACTGGCAACCGGGGTCCTCCGCACGGTCAACCAACTCGTCCGGGTCCTCTCTCAAATTGAAGAGCTGAGCAGGCTGTTCATGGTAGTAGATGTACTTCCACTCTTCCCGCCGGATCATGCGCTGGTATGCACCCGCAGGAGGACCAAAGGTATCGGTGCAATATTCTGAAAACGCCGTATCTTCCCACGAAGTAGCCTCGTTCCGCCCGTCTATCAGAGGAAGAAAGCTGCGTCCCGCCGCGTTGGGCAGCGCCGGCGCCTCCATCGCCTCAAGCATCGTGGCCGCAACATCCACCGCACTCACGACGCGCTCGCAGCGCTGATTCTCGCCAATCCTGCCCGGCCAGCTCATGATCAGCGGCACCCGCACCGACTCTTCATAAAACACGTGCTTCCAGAAAAGACCGTGTTCCCCCTGCATGTCGCCGTGGTCCGACGTGTAAATGATCAAAGTGTTCTCGTCAAGCCCGTTCTCAGAGAGCGCGTTCAAGATCTGTCCGATCATCGCGTCCGTGCGGTAGACAAGACCCGCATAGGCAGTCCGCGCCCGGCGTACCTCCTCTTCGTCCATTACCTCGATTCCCGTCGACTGCCGCCACCAGCGCAGGAAGGGATGCTGGTCTTCGAGCGCCGGCGCAGCTTTGCGCGGCAGCCCCATCCTGCCCGCATACAGGTCGTAGTCCTCCTGCCGCGCCACATACGGCGGATGCGGAAGTATAAACCCGACCGAAAGGCTGAATGGCTCCTTTAGCAGACCCGCCCGCTTCTGCACGCCAAACCTGTTCAATCGCTCGATCGTTACCGCCGTCACATCCTCGTCATGGACCTGGTATCCGCTCTGACCGGGTCCCGAACGTTTCAGGCTGAGATGATGCGGACCGGCCGTGACACCGAGAATGCCGCGATCAGGCCCCGGATTGCCCGGGTGATTCGCGCCGTGGTCGCCCACATACCGCGCCGCATACCCGTGCAGCTGGTCCGGCCCCAGCGCGTGCATCCGCCCCACTAGTTCCGGCTGATACCCCGCCGCGCCCATCGCATGTGCAATCGTAGGAATCCTCGATTCCAGGGCGTGCTCATTCGTCCAGACCTCGTTCTGAAACGGGTGCCGCCCGCTCAGCATCGACATGCGCGAGGGAACGCAGATCGGCGAGCTGCAATACGCATTCTCAATTACCACCCCGTTGGCCGCCAGCCGGTCGAGATTCGGCGTATCGACCAAATCGTCGCCATAGCAGCCCGTCACATGCGGGCTGTGCTGATCCGAGTGTATATACAATAAATTGGGCCGGCTTGACTCGTCCATAATTCTCTCCAAAACATCTATCTGTACTCGAACGATACTCCCGATTCCACATTCTCCGACGGCGCGCAGAGCCCTCTCCTGTCTTCGCACCCATCCAAACCCCCTGTTCTCACCTCCCGCAGTCGTGGTAGATTAGCAAAGACGGCCAAGCGCAGCAAATACTGGCCGCCAGGCAACTGGCCGCTAACTACTGACTACTGCCTTTCTGGGCGGTCGGGCCTATTCGGCCCTCCCTTGTGCGGGGGCTCCGCCCCCGCAACGCCCCCTCTCCTACAACATGCCTAATCGACCGGGTGTCGATATTGGTGACAGGTGCCTATTCGAAGGTGTCTGGCCAGACCACCTCCCGCTGGTCCCATCAGATCCCAGTAGGTGCCGAACTTGTGCCTGCCCTTGCCCGCCCCAAAACTGGGATGCACTTCCACACTTGCAATCTCTTGTGCCTACCACCAAGTCTGTGATACCATCAGGCCCTCCGAAGTCCTTCACAGATCAGTGGGTGTTGCGGCTGTACTATTGCAAGTTCTGGCAATGCTCGGTTCATTCTGTCAGTTGAATGACCTCTCCCCACCGGCTGAATGAGAGCAAGGGTGGAGTCCCAATGGCTTTTCTCTCCCCTATACACCGCAGACGGCGTACAGATTCTCCCGCGACTTCAGTTCAAATACCTGCAACGTCCTGGATTGCAATGTTTCCGCGTCGTTCACGTTTCATTCGGCGTCCGCCATAGAATCCCCCGTGCCTTGTCCCTGGTAACGTAAGGTTGAAACTCGTATAGAGGCTTTCGAACCATACTGCAAAGGAGAACAATGGCCATGATCGAGCGAAAAATCTCCCGCCGTAAGTTCCTGCAACTCTCCGCAGTTGCCGCCGCCGCTACTGTCGCTGCAGCCTGCTCCCCGACCCCACCGTCTCCCGAAGCCGAACAACCCCAGGCAGTCCAACGCGAGCAACTGCCAACACCTGCGTCACAGTATGGTGAAGCCCCGATGTTGGCCGAACTGGTCAGCGCGGGCGAGTTACCGCCGGTAGACGAACGGCTTCCTGTAGACCCGATGGTTCTGGACCTGCCCTGGTCCGAGGTGGGCCATTACGGGGGAACTCTGCGTAAGGCGACAACCAGCAGTTCCTTCAGTGATCAGACACAGCTCATGTACGGTCACTCCAGCCTGCATTGGACCGAAGGTGGGCAGGAAGTAGGGCCTGGCTTGGCCAAAGCCTGGGAAGTCAACGAAGACGCGACGGTCTGGACCCTCTACTACCGCGAAGGTACCCGCTGGTCGGAAGGTGAACCGTTCACCGTCGACGACGTTATCTTCTGGTGGGACGACATGATTCTCAACGAAGAGCACCCGTCTACCCGTCCCTCTTGGACCATGTCGGGTGACGCGCCGATGCAGTTGTCGAAAGTAGACGACTATACCCTGACCATCCAGTTTGCCGGCCCCTCACCCATTACCGATATTGAAATCGCAGCCTGGGTGGGTGGAGGCATAGGCACAGGGTTGGACGCTCAGCCCCGGCACTACATGGAAAAGTTCCATCCCGACTACTCTGACTCCGAGGACTTCTCGACCTTTACAGCAAAACAGGAGTGGTGGACCAATCCTGAGCACCCGGTACTGAATGCGTGGCGGCCGGTCCGGCTGGAGGCGGGCCAGCGACTGGTGATGGAACGCAATCCCTACTATTACATGGTGGATGTGGATGACAATCAACTGCCATACATTGATACCGTAGACGTCGGTTTCGCCGAGAATAACGAGATTCTCAACCTGAAAATCATCAACGGCGAAATCGACTTCATGGCCCATCCCAATCTCAGTCTGCGTGACATTGCCATCTATAAGGACAATGAGGAAAACGGCAACTATCGACTGGAACTGTGGGACAACGGCGCCGGCGGCGCACCGGCTTGGGGCATCAATTGGAACTACCCTGAACCGGAGAAGCAGGCCGTCTATCGCAAAGTCGAGTTTCGCCGCGCGCTTTCCCATGGAATTGACCGCGAGAGAATCCGCAAACTGACCTTCTTCGGTCTGGGCGGACCTGCCAGCACGGCAGTCGATTCGATAAACTCTCGCCAGTATTACAGCTCGCCCCGGGGCAAGGAACTGCTGGACCAACTGCTCAACCTTGCAGTCGAGCACGATCCCGAAAAGGCCGCCGCCCTGCTGGATGACGCAGGCGTGACTGATCAAAATGGAGATGGATGGCGACAGCTGCCCAGCGGAGAACCCCTTGAAATCTGGATCCAGATAAACGCCGGTAGCCCGTTTACCGAAGCAGCCGAACTGATGAAGGAGGACTGGCGGGCCATCGGGCTGGACGCAAGAGTGGACGCCATGCCGGGCGCTCAATTGGGACAGATTTTCCTGGGAGGGACCTTCGACATCCGTGTCTTTGGCGGCGGTGCACCGGGTTCGGCGGACCTCCTTAGCTTCCCGGTTTTCCTTACCTCGTTCGGCCCCAGTGGCCGTTGGGCTCCCCTTTACGGCGCTTGGATGAGCCTCGAAGGCACACCCAGGGAAGGCGTTGACGCCGACAAGCCGCCGCATGAACGCCAACCCCCCTGGGATGAACCAGCGCCCGATGATCCGGCTTACCGGATGTGGCAGCTGCACAAGCAGGCCCGCAGTGAGCCTGATCGCCAGAAGCGGGATGAATTGGTATATGAGATCTTGCAGATCCACGTCGACGAGGGGCCATTCTGGCTCGGCATCATCGCGGACCTGCCGCGCCCCGCCATTATCGGCAACCGCGTAAAGAACACGCCCACACGCGATCAACTGCCCCTGGGTGGTTGGTTAGGCCCTTGGGTAGTCGCATATCCAGGCGCCATTACCTATCCGGAGCAGTACTATCTGGACGACATGGCATGACAAAGCCCAAGAACGTCCTCTTCATCGCCGTTGACGACCTGCGCCCTGAGATCAGCTGCTTTGGCAAAGCCAAACTGCAGACCCCCAATTTGGACAAGATCGCGGCTCGCGGCATCCAATTCAACCGCGCCTACTGCCAGGTGCCTGTCTGTGGCCCTTCGCGAATAAGCCTCCTGACGGGAAAACGCCCTTCGCAACCGACTGGCAACCGCTGGGGCTTGGGCTCCCCGCCGCCCGGGGAGCCCAGCCTTCCGGGCTATTTCAAGGCACAGGGATTCCAAACGGTTTCCATAGGAAAGGTCTATCACCGCAACGACGACGACGAGGCCGGCTGGACAAGGCGCTACCGGGACACGTTCAACGAACAGGCCTATACAGTCCACGGCTACTGCGCCGGCTATCAACTTGACGAAAACCTGCGCAAGTTGAGAAACTTCGGCCGGCAATTCAGCCAGGCCAAGGCCGGTCTCGATCTTCCTCCAATCTGCGAAGCGGCCGACGCCCCGGACGACGCCTACCCTGATGGGATTATCGCAAAACGGGCGATCGAGGTACTTCGGGAGTTCCAGGAGCAGGACGATCCCCTCTTCCTGGCGTTGGGCTTCTACCGGCCTCACCTGCCCTGGGCCGTACCGCAGAAGTATTGGGATCTCTACGACCGTGACGATGTAGATCTCGCCCAAAACCCTTTTCTCCCCAAAGACGGCATCGGCATTTCAAATCTGGGCGATTTCCTGCATTACGGCGAAAAGGAAATCGACCGCACCTATTCCGACCTGGGTAAATACAGTGAGGATGATTTCCCGCTCCTGAGTGAGGCAAAGCAACGAGAGTGCATTCATGGCTACTGGGCAAGCGTGAGTTTCACAGACGCCCAGATCGGAAAGGTTCTGGCCGAGTTGGAGAGACTTGGCCAGCTGGACGAAACGGTGATTGTGTTGTGGGGCGACAATGGCTGGCATCTTGGTGAGCACAGACTGTGGTCCAAGACGTCCAGTTTCGAGGAATCGACCAGGATCCCGCTTCTTGTGTCAGTACCGGGCCTGACAAATGGCCTTACTTGCGATGCCCTGGTTGAACTGGTCGATCTCTATCCCACTCTCTGCGACCTGGTCGGACTCGAGCGGCCACCGCACTTGGAGGGTTTGAGTCTGGCCCCGCTGCTTGTGAACCCGGACAGAGAGTGGAAAACGGGCGTCTTCTCGATGATGCATCAAGGCCATGCCAAAACCTTGCGCACAGACCGCTACCGCCTCACTCGCTATACCAATGTTCCCGTTGAAGGCGATCTCTGGCATCTGCGCGATGCCGCGTCAGGGCATGCCTTCGAACTCTTCGACCTTCACAATGACCCCGGGGAGAACGTGAACATTGCCGGACGCCCGGAACACAGAGCGCAGGTTGAGGCGTTGGACCAAATGCTGACCGCTGGCTGGGCACCAATCAGAAGCCAGGTGCAGAGTTAGCGCGACACGGACAGAGTGTGTGTTCGTGAATCTCTCGACTAACATGAACCGGCGCCTGCCTCAATCGAATGAACACAGATAGACGCTGCTGCCCGCATCGATTTTGTTCTCAACCTATGGGCCGTGCGCCGTTTTGCGAGCCCCCAAGCGGTGCCCGGTTTTCTATCTGAACCCGTGGGGCTTTCCATTCGCCGTCCCGGCTCTCGTCCTGCCCATCGTAGAACTCGCCAAACAGAACCTGGAAATGCTGGAACGCGTCTACGAGGGCGTGCAAACTGTAAGCGAATCTGCGGCTGAGTTCTGTCAGAAGCTGAACGCGATCTTGGCGAGTTGATAGCCAGGCATTAGGTCGGGTGACCGTCACGTTGCTGCGTGGTGGTCACCGTTTGTCGGCACATACCCGTTCAACCACCTTTCCTCCAGTCGTCCACGATGGCTGCCGCACCACTCCTTTCACGCCCTGTCCTCAAGTCCTTGCCGGGGCAGGAGATGAGAACAGGCAGTGTGCGGCGTTCTTAGGATGGCGTTCTTCCCCCTTCAACATCTGGGCATCCGCAGACTCATCTCGAAAGCGAGGGCAAACCATGAAGTTCGGTGCATCAGTGTGGCCATTCAAATGGACTACCCCTTATGACAAATCTATCTCCAGAATCGCACGCCTGGGGTTTACCGCTGTCGAGTTGATTGCGTGGCAGCGCGAGGTTCTCGATGAATACTACACGCCGCAGACAATTAGAGACCTCAGGAACATTATAGACAGCGAAGGCCTCGTGCTATCTCAGTTTGTTTCAACCCCGCCAGGAATGGCCAGTCCGGATCAGCGAGACAGAGATCGGTCGCTTGAGCACTTCAAGAAGGTAGTCGAAGTTGGTGTCGAACTTGGAACCAAAATCGTCAACAGCGTATCGGTCCATCCGTTTAACATTCAGTTCCCGCGGATTACTGACCTGCCGCATATGCAGAAATTCCAGGTGGATATCCCCTCCGGTCTCAATTGGCAGCAGAATTGGCGGGATTATGTCGACACCATGCGCCGGTGCTGCCGTCTGTGTGAAGACGCCGGATTAAAGTACGCACTTGAGCCGCATCCCTACCGGCACATGGCCAACGCAGCCTCAATGCTGCGTCTGATAGAACATGTCGGGTCGGATTCGTTGGGGATGAATCTTGATCCTAGCCACCTCTTTCCCGTTGGCGAGATCCCGCATGTCGTCATCTATCAGCTGGCTGACAGAATCTTCCACTGCCACTTTTCCGACAATGACGGCGCGACCAATGTTCACTGGCGGCCGGGTAAAGGGAAGATCGACTGGGATGCCGTGATGATAGCACTCAAAGATGTCGGTTTCAACGGGGTCGTCTCAATTGAACTGGAAGATGTGCCCGGTGTGGCCAGATCTGTATCCGATGTCCCTCAGGAATGGGTGGCAACCGAAGACTTTGACCGCGAGAACATCGCCGCCTTGCAATACATCAAAGACATCTGTGAGCGTGTTGGAATCACTTCTGACTGATGCATCTTATGCCCGCGCTGACGCCGCAATAGGGTCGGCCTGTCAAGGCAAAGTATGGCTCTCATTGGAACCTGTGCCGAATCGGTTTTCTTCGAGGGGGAAAAACTCCAGAGGGAAAAGGGATGGTAGCAATGTCTTCGGGCCAGATGCCCCCTCGAGATCACTTGAGCAGGGCAGCCTGCCTGAATCTAGGCCCAACCCATCCAATCTGGCCCTTGATCTTCGCCAGAGGCTTCTATATCCCATCAAGCAACCAAAGGAGTTCCCAGTTGCTTCGGCCAGAGCTGTCGGCGCATTCTCGATCGCTCCGGATTACAGACGTTTGACCTTCCTTGACCGGAAGTCCGGCCATGACACAGACCACCGCAGTTCGCGCCCACGCAAGACCTTACTCTCACCTCCTCCCCCTCACCGGTCTTGTAAGGGCATGCCTCGTGCCTGCCCGCCCACTACTATCACAAACCGACTTCTCCATTCCCCTCACCGGTCCGATAAGGTCGTGCCCTGTGCCTCCCCACTAGCCGCCAAACTACATCTGGCACCACGCCCGCCCGCTCCCACTGCACTGCCCGGCCCCAGGAATCGACCGCACCCACGATGACCCGCTAACTTGGCTCGCCCTACCGCCTATGTTACAATGCCGCCCGACTTCCCTGGCTACAATCGCACACAACAGCCCACCTCACATTTGGACGTGTAGCACATGGAAAGACCCCATGTCCTGCTCATAACAACCGACCAGCAGCGCTTCGACGCCGCCGGCGCCGCCGCACCATCTTTCATGCGCACGCCCCACTTCGATCACCTGACCCGTGAGGGGATCGACTTCACCTCCGCCTACGGCGACTGTCCGGTCTGCGTCCCCTCGCGCATGTCGATCATGACCGGAAAGTACGTTACCACCCATGGAATGACCGGCAACGGGCCATCTTCCCGCGCCATCCCCGACGCCAGCCATACGCTGCCGACCTGCATGTGTAATCTGGGCTACCAGACCGCCGCTATCGGCAAAATGCACTTCACGCCTCAGCGAGCCCGCCACGGCTTCCAGGAAATGGTCCTGCCCGAGGACTACTACCGCCACATGGCCCGTCGCGGCTACGACGTCCAGCCCATGCACCACGGCCTCGGCCAAAACGAGCTCTACCCCGGCATGGCAACCGTCCCCGAAGCCCTGACGCTTACGTCCTGGACCGCCGAACAGTGCGTAGAATACATCCGCGAACGCCGCGACCCCACCCTGCCTTTCTTCCTCTGGTGCTCCTTTTCCAAGCCGCATCCCCCGATCGACCCCCCGGAGCCCTACTACTCCATGTACCGAAACTGTGACATCCCCGCGCCCGTCTTCGGCGACTGGAGTGAAGGTGATGACGTTCCCTATGCATTTCGCCTCATGCGCGAAAAACAATCCTTCGACCTCGTGCCCCCCGAGATAATCCGCGAGGCGCGCGCCGCCTATTACGGCGTCATCACCCAGATCGATTACAACATGGGCCGCGTCTTCGCCGCCCTGCAGGACATGGACATCTTTGACGATACCCTCATCATTTACACATCAGATCATGGCGAATACCTCGGCGATCACCACGCCGGCGCCAAGGGCTTCTTCCACGAATCCTCAGCCCACGTCCCCTTCACACTGCGTATGCCGCAGGGCTGGGACAACCGTCGGCACGGTACGCGCAACACTTCTCTAGTCACCCTCGCCGACATTCTGCCCACAGCCGTCGCAGCCGCCGGCGGCACGCCTCCTGACGACGTCGACGGCCTCGATCTCGTCGCCCTGGCGCGAGGTGAGATCGAGCCGCGACCCTACTTGGAATCTGCCCTCGGCAGTCAGGACAGGCCCGGCAACTACGCCATCACCGACAGCCGCTGGAAATACATCTGGTTCCCGGTCGGCGGCAGCGAGCAACTCTTCGATCTCGAAACCGACCCGCAGGAACTCCGCAACCTCGCCGGCGCCGCCGAAGCCTCACCGCATCTCGCAAGACTCCGTTCCGAACTCATCGACCGTCACCAGTCTAGAGAGTCCACAGCGGTCCAGGACGGCGACTGGGTCACTCTCCCGGTGCCGCCTGAATCCGAAGCAGACCGCCGCAACACCAGTTGGCCCGGCTACCATACTGAGTTCTACCACATCGACGTACGCCATTGACCGGTACTTGCCCGGCTGAGACGCGAACCTTCGTCTCGGCATGAGCGACTTCAAAAACCTAAAGGAGATTCCCATGTTCAGATTCCGAACGAGCCAGGTGACCCCTACCGCAAGGGCCCTGTGGGTCTTGCT
>DAOUHY010000075.1:0-1725 GCA_034428435.1 Caldilineaceae bacterium
GCGTCGCTGCAGACCTTGCAGGAGGTTGAAGCGTTCCCCCCGATCTGGATACCGGAAGTGCCGCAGTGGACCAACTACGTCGAGGCTGTGGTCAACTACAACATCGGCCGCGCCCTGCTCAACAGCGCCGTTGTTACCACCGTGTCCGTAGTTGGCCAGTTAATCGTCTGCTCACTGGGTGCCTATGCCTTTTCCCGTCTGCGCTTCCCCGGCCGCGACGCCATCTTCCTCCTTTTTCTGGCGACGATGATGATCCCCCACTACGTGACAATCATCCCGTTATACACGATGGTCTGGTCTGCCGGGCTGATCGATACCTATACCGCCCTCATCTTCCCCGGGCTCTTCAGCCCGTTCGGCACCTTTTTGCTGCGCCAGTTCTTTAACCAGATCCCGATCAGCCTGGATGAAGCGACCCTGATCGACGGCGGCAGCCACTGGCACATTTACCTGTATGTGATCATGCCGCTCTCCCGCGCCGGTTTGGGCGCGCTGGGTATCTTCAGCTTTCTGGGCATCTGGAATACGCTGTTCTGGCCGGTCCTGGTGATCAACTCGAAGGAGCTGTTCACTCTGCCTCTGGCGCTGGCGATGGCGCAGGGCCAGTTCATTACGCTGATCCATATTCAGATGGCCGGCTCGGTAATCGCCTGTGTTCCGGTCATCGTCGTTTTCCTGATGCTGCAGAAGCAGTTCATTTCCAGCATCGCGTTGAGCGGGATGAAGCAGTAAGGCGGTTTTTCGTTTTCAGTTTCTAGTTTTTGGTACTTCATGACCGCTCGTTAAGGTTGGAAATATCATGAATGCAGGGTGAGAGGGCATCAACACAAAGGAGATTGACTATGACGACTAGAAGGTTGAGCAGACGGCATTTTCTGCAGGGTTCGGCGCTGGTTGCAGGCGGCGCGTTTATGGCGGCGTGCGCTCCTGTGGCGGGAGACCTGGGAGCGACTGCGGTCGACGAAGGCGAATCGATGTCGGAAGAGCCGATCGAGCTTGTGGCCCAATATTGGGGTACGCGGCCGGAGTTTATTGAAGACCGTGAGATCCTGGCCCAACGCATGACGGAGAAGTTCCCGAATGTGACGGCCAGCCAGAATTCGGTGCCGGGCGGACAGTACGGTGAAAAGGTGCTGACGGCGATCGCGGCCGGGACGCCGCCGGACACGATGCAACTGAACCACAGGTGGGAGCCGTTTTTCCGGGGCCAGGAAGCGCTGCTGAATGTGATTCCCTTCGCCGACGCGGACGACGAGTTCACTTTCGACGTGTTCTACCCGCGGATCATCGAACTGGGCACGACCGAAGGCCAGCTGGTAACCGTGCCGCGCGGTTGGAACCCGTTCGTGATCTACTACAACCGGGCGCTCTTCCGCGAGGCCGGCCTGGACGATCTGCCCACCTCGTGGGAGAACGATACCTGGAACTGGGACTCGTTCCTGGAGACGGCCCAGGCACTTACGGCCGATTCGGACGGGGACGGCAGGACGGATGTTTACGGCATGTTCTTCCCCTACTGGTATCCGTTCCTGCGGCTGGGCGGCGGGGACGTGCTGTCAGACGACCAGCAGTCTTCCGGTCTTGGCAGCCCGGAGGCGCTGGCTGCGCTTCAGTGGCTGGCAGATTTGCGGCTGACGCACGGTGTCTCCCCCACCCCGGCCGTGAAGAGGTCCTGTGCGCTTCCCAGCCCCTCGATCTCCGCCGGGGTGGGGGAGACACCGTGCG
>DAOUHY010000076.1:0-1925 GCA_034428435.1 Caldilineaceae bacterium
TTGAACGGCTTCGTAACATAATCGTCCGCACCCAGCTCCAGGCCGATGATCTTGTCCGTATCCTCGACCCGCGCCGTCAGCATGATGATCAGCGTGTTCGCCAGCTTCTCGTCGCCGCGGACTGTACGAGTGACCTCCCAGCCGTCCCTGTCCGGCAGCATCACATCCAGCAGCATCAAGTCAGGCGACTCCCGCCGTAACGCATGAATAGCCGTCTCGCCGTCATAGGCGACGGACACCGCGTACCGTTCCCGCTGCAAGTAGCTGCGCAGCAGGCGCACGATTTCGCGGTCGTCGTCAACGATCAGAATGCGTTCTTCCGGCATAGGCCCGTTATAACTGGTTCCTCCTGCGAGGGCAAGCTGCTCGACCGGCATGGCGTCAGGGTTTCTCGCGTCTGTACAGCTCAGAGTGTCAGAATATGAGCCCTGGTGGATTCAGTGCAATCTCTTCCTGCAGCCTGCGCCGCTCCCAGCCCACTTCTCTCTCGCCTCTTAGGGAGACCTGCCGCCGGGGCTGGGAGCGCCCGGAGGCGGCCCCGAGAAGGGAACCCATTCATCCTCCTGCTTGACGAAGGTGGTGGCGCCGAGTACCTCATCGCCGCTTTGCAACTGTGTTGAACGAACAACGGTCCACTCACCCTGAACGCCTTCCACCACCACGGCGACCGGCACCGCATCTTCGTCTCTCGACTTCATCACCACCGTCTCGCCGTCGTTTTCCTGGACTGCGGTCGTGGGCACCAGCCAGCGGGTCGCCGCCGTTTCGCTGCGCAGGGTGGCAACCGCCGTCATGCCCGGCCGCACCCCGGTCAGGGCCTCATCGATCAGCCGCACCGTCACCGGGTAGTCGATCACCCCCTCCTGGGCGCTGCTCGACGGTTCGATGCCGCTGATCATCCCCGCAAACACCCTTTCGGGAAAGGCATCGATCGTGACGTCCGCCAGCTGACCGACGCTGATCTTGGGAATATCGACTTCGGCGACGTCGATCGTCAGCTGCAGCTGGCTCAGGTCGGCTACTGTGATCGCGACGGTGCCCGCTGAAATCCGGTCGCTTTCATCCACGTTGACCCGCAGGACAGTACCCGCAGCCGGGGCGACCAGCTCCGCTTTGATCAGGTCGAGCCTTGCCTCCAGCAAGGTCAGCTGCGCCTGGTCGATCGACAGCTGTGCCAGTTCGATATCCGTTTCATCCGCGCCGCGCAACAGCGTGTCCAGTCTGGACTGGGCCGCGGCGACCTGCGCCTCGGCTGCGGCAATATTCACGGCCGTCGGTCCGGCCAACAGATCATCCAACTGCTGCTGTGCCGTCTGGGCCTGGCTCAGCGCCGACTGCAAATCCGCCTGTGAGGCCGGCGCAACCGCCTCCTCATAGGCCGCCAGCGCCGACCCGTAGGAGATTGTCGCCTGCTGCAGCTGGGCCGCCTGCCGCGTCATTCCCACATCCTCGCGCCAAGCGACCTTGTCATACTCAGTCTGGGCTTCCTGCATGGCTACGTGTGCATTTTCCACCGCCGCCGCCAGCTGGATCCGTTCATTCTTGCTGGCCCCATTCCGAAGGTCATCGTATCTCGCCCATGCGGAGGCGGCGTTGCTGCGCGCTGCAGCCAGCTCCCCATCGCTGGCGCCGTTTTGCACCTCGGCCAGGTTTTCCTCTGCCGACTTCAACTCCGCTACCGCCGCGGCAAGCTCAGCCGCGCTGGCTTCCTCCAGCAGATTTTCAAGCTGCAGTTCAGCCGACGTCAGATTGATGCGGGCCTGGTCCACTGCCCTACGCAGGTCGTCCCGGTCCAGCGCCACCAGCAGATCACCGCTGCTCACCGCGTCGCCGACTTCCACCAGCACCTCGTCTACGTAGCCGTCGACCCGAGCAACCACCTGCTGTGTGTCTGCAAGCTCGATATTGCCGGCCGCGGTGACGCG
>DAOUHY010000077.1:0-3480 GCA_034428435.1 Caldilineaceae bacterium
TGGGCCGCCGTCACCAATGGCCTCGACTGGATGGCCGGCCTGCTCTTCGCCCTCATCTTCCTCTGGACGCCCGTACACTTCTGGGCCCTCGCCTTCCTCGTCAAAGATCAGTACCAGGCCGTAGGCATCCCCATGGCCCCCGCCGTCCTCGGCAGCAAACGCACAGTGCAACAGATGCTCCTCTACGCCGCCCTCACAGCACTCGCCTCCCTGGCGCCCTTCGCCATAAACGAGGCCGGCTGGCTCTACACCGGGGTTGCCGTCCTGCTGAATCTTCTGTTATTTCGAAAAGTGGTCAAGCTCCACCGCCAGGTCAAAGAGGGGCACGAAGTAGCCCGCAACGATGCCCTCGACCTCTACAAATTCTCCATGCTCTACCTGGCCCTCATATTTCTAATCCTCGTCGCCGACCGAACCCTGGCAACCATACTCCCCATCTGACAGAACCCCACCCAACGCCCAACTTACTTTGTTTGAGGTTTTCACTTACAACCGAGCGCTCCAGATCCATCCCGTGCTCCGACTGCTTCTCAGTCAGAGTCAGGATCCGGTCCGCTGCACCGGGTACGATTTATTCGAAGAGTCGGAGATCTGCTGGTGAGGGGAGAGGCCCGCTCCACGACGTAGACCGGACGCTTACTTCTCTGAGGACTTCAACTGATGTACTGCCTGTCTTCTGTACGACCGGGGGATCTGAGGGCTTGTGCTCACCAACGTCACTCATGTGTCAGACGCTCGGAAATCTCGCTGTCCGCATATGTCGCAATCGCGTCTCGAAAGTCTTGTCCGATGACAATCCAGTCACTTCTCAGGGCAGCCAAATCCTCCTCAGGCCCCCTGCGAAATATCGGGTCATAATCATTCAAGGTGCCGCCCAGATCAAAAATACGCGACATGCCACTGAGAATGGATGGCAGGTTGAAAGTATAGTAACGAAAACCACTATTTTTCATTTGCTATCCTCCAATTCTTCCGGGGTCTCGATTGGACAACGATCTCTCCCCACTTGGCGATTTGCGTACCTTCTATCCGACCGCGATTCCGTCACGGCAGTCACAGGATACCATATCTAATCCGGCTCTGTTAGCAATCCTGATCCGCAATCCTCCTTGACATACGACTCCCCTACCGCCACACGCAGAACAGTGTAGGTATCAGCTAAAAAAGGAAGACCTCGTTCAATTTAGGCCTTGCGCACTGTCAAAGTATAATTTTGGCAAAACAGACTCTTATCTGGAGGGATTATGCGAATCTCTGAACAAGGACAGGTTACCATCCCCAAGCATCTGCGCGACCGTTTCGGTATGACCGCCAATGTCGAGGTCGATATCACACCAACCGAGCAAGGTCTCCTGATTCGAAAACGACCTGCCGGCAAACATCCCGTGGAGCGCGTCTACGGCATCCTGAACGGCGGAAATACCGACGAATATCTCGACGAAGTGCGCGGCAGATGATCACCGCTGTCGATACGAGCGTCGTTCTGGACGTATTTCTCCCCGATGACCGGTTTGGTCCGCAATCGCTGGAGAGACTTCGTGATGCCTACGATAAAGGGGCCATTCTTATCTGTGATATTGTCTATGCCGAGCTTGTTCCAGCCTTTCCGGATCGGACCACGCTGGACGCAGCGCTGCGGGAAATAGGTGTAACGATTTCTCCTATTGATACGGAAATGGCCCATGAAGCCGGAGTGCGCTGGGCTCAATACAGGCGGGCCGGCGGACCACGCAGCAGGATTATGACAGACTTCCTGATTGGAGCCCATGCACTTACGGTGACCGATACCTTTCTCACACGGGATAGTGGTTTTTTCGCAACCTACTTCCCGGAATTGTCGGAACTGTGAGCAGACAGTAATGTTGCGCCACGACGCTGTCCGGCGTCGTCTGATACAGTTAGAACCTGTGGACACAAAATAAGAAACGTCCCCCACAAGAGGGACGTCCGACTAACGCTAATACTGTAAAATTCGCCCGCACACGAATCTCCACCTTCAGGGGCCGCGAGAGGACTTGGCGAACAGAACCATCCTCTTCAGCCCCGCTCAATCCTCCCAAACATACTCCTCCCGCACCGGCTGAAACACATCCAGAATCCTACACCGCGTAATCGCCTGCCCCGAATGCTCAGCCCCGCCCGGAATCACGTACACATCTCCCGGACCCAGCACCCGCGTCTCCCCGCCCGTGATCCGGATCTCGAACTGCCCCTCAAACATATTGATCACCTGCTCGTGCGGATGCGAATGCGCCGGCAGCGGCGAACCCTCCGCAACATCCCAGTACACGAACGTCATGTTCTCGCTGTGAATAAACTTCCCCACAAACCCCGGGAACAGGCCCCGCTCCTTCACCTCATCCAAACTATATACAGTCATCTCCCTCCCCCCAACTGCAATGTCTACGATTCCAACCATCCCCCGGCAGTTCCCCGCAGTTCCCCCTGCAGTTCCCCTGCCGTTACCCCCTGCCGTTCGCGCCTTCAAGCTGCGCCACCAGCGCCATCGAATGGATCGCATCCCGAATATCCGTCAGCGGCTTCTCTCCTGTGCGCACACAGTCCACGATGTGCTCGTGCATCGTCAGCACACCGTCATACCGGTACGTATCCGCCTCAGCCACCCCGTCGATCTGCCATCCGCCCAGCGTGCGCGCCTCGTTATCCTCCGTGATCTCGATCTCATGCGGGATCTTGAAATAGCAGCCCACACCCGTCCCGTGCAACTCCCCGCGCAGCACCCGGCCGCCCGAAGCCCGGTTCCCGTGAATGAACCCCGTCGCCCCGTTGTCGAAGCGCACCAGCCCCGTATAGCAGTTCCGGTAATCGCTGTCGAAGTGGTCCTGGTAGGCCGTCACCTCCGCCGGCTCGCCGCCCGCCATGTAGCGCACCAGGTCAACCGCGTGGCACAGATCGTCCCAGTTCGTCGTCGTGAAACTGAACGCATTTTCACCCAGCATCCGCTTGTGGAAGGTCCCAACCGCCGTCGACACCGGCCCCAGCCGCGCCACCTGCCGCATCGCCTCCCGCGTCACCGCCGCATGCCGCCGCTGAAAGCCCACCGCGAAGATCACATCATTGGCCACCGCCGCATCGTGGATCTGCTGCACCTCATCCATGTTCATCCCCGGCGGCTTCTCGATGAAAATATTCTTGCCCGCGTTCAGACAGTCCAGCGCCGGCTGCAGCAGCCAGCGTTCGTGCATCACACAGTAGACCAGGTCCGGGTCCACCTCGTCCAGCATACGCCGGTGGTCGTCGTAGCGGTACTGGAAATCATACGCCACCGCCACCTCGTGCAGCCGCGCCTCGTCCAGCTCGCACGCCGCCACCATCTCCACCTCAGGCAGCCGGTTCACGTTCGGATAATGCGCGCCCTGGCTGCGCGGCCCCGCGCCAATGAATGCGGTTCGAAGCATCAGGAAACTCCTTCCCAGTCGTAGTCAATGAAACCTTCATCCCGTACCATCAGCGCCGACT
>DAOUHY010000078.1:0-1772 GCA_034428435.1 Caldilineaceae bacterium
ATGCGGGCGGCGACGCCCTGCCAGGCGCGGGTCAGCATTTCCGTATAGCCGGCGTCGAGCCAGCCGCGGCGCAGGCCGCGGGCGAGGGCGTAGCCGACCATGCAGGTGACGGTCATTTCGGGGTAGGAGCCGGGGCCGTTGACGACCTGGCGCCACATGCCGCTGCGGTGCTGGTAGCCGCGCAGGGCCTGGAGGTGGCGACGGTGGATGGCGAGCACGGCTGCGCGGTCGGGGTAGCCGTCGGGCAGGTAGGTCAGGGTTTCGGCGTAGCTGAGGGCGGCGAAGCCGTTGCCGCGGCCCCAGTAAAAGGGGGTGCGGCGGTCGTGCCAGAAAAGGCCGTCCGGTTGTTGCACGTTGGCATCCAGGAGAAAGCGGGTGAGGATGGTCAGGTAGGCGTCGTCGCCGGTGAGTTTGAAGGCGCGGCCGAGGACGGCGGCGGTGAAGAACATGTCCTCGACCTGGTAGTTAGGGTTGGAGGGGATGGGCACGCCGTTGTCGTGGGTGGTGCGGTAGCGGTCGGCGGTTTGGACGAGTAGGTCGGCGTAGCGGTTGTCGCCGGTGGTTGCGGCGAGCTCGTCGGCCCAGACGAGGCCGGCGAGGTTGGCGCCGCCGTCGCCGCCGGCGGGGAACCACTCCTTGGCGCCGGACATGTAGGGGGCGACCATGGCGGCGATGCCGGCTGAGGGATCGGCGTACTCCGCGTCCAGTTGGGCCAAGCGCAGGCGTCCGCTGACGGCGACGCCCTGGGTGTAGATGACGGGATCGAGTTCGTGGCCGTAGACGCCGGCGAGGATGCGGGCGGCTTCCAGGGGTGTGCGGGCGGCGCGGGCTTGCAGGGCGCTGCGGGTGGGGGAGCGGGCATGGTCGGGCACCTGGCCGAGAACAGTCCACAGTTTGGCCAGTTCGGCTTCGAGGTCGGCGGCGGCGCAGGTGAGGCGCAGACCGAAAATGGGCGGGAGGAGGTTGGGTTCGCCGGTGGAGAGCGCGCCCATCAGCGAACTGTCGGACGGGAACTCGGAGGCATTGAGCACGGAACGGAACTGCTCCAGCAGCTCCAGGCAGAGGGCGGAGCCCTCCCAGGTCGTGGCTGAGCCGGTGCGGATTTCGAGTACGAGGTCGGGCGCCTGGAAGCTGACCCAGCGCCAGAGGTAGTGCGCTTCCGGGTTGGCGTCGTAGTAACTGTCTCCGGGGGGCGGGTAGGCGGTGCCGGGGTTGCCGCCGGCGCCGTTTTCGGGTGCGGCGCCGAGGGCGAGGCCGTCGGGATTGGCGCAGGGGACGGCGCTGAGGGCGTAGCGTTGAGAGAGGCCGGGCGCGGTGCGATATGAGTGCAGGGCCGTGAGCGCGGCATCGGCGTCTTCCTGTGTGCCGGAGAGGCCGCCGATGAGGACGAGTTGGAGGCGCTCGCCCGCGGGCGGCTGGTCGGTGCCATGCAGCAGGGCGGGGATCTGGCGTTCGGTGCGGGTGACGCCGCAGGCATCGAGATGCCAGAAACCGGGTGCTTGTGCAAGGAGGGCTTCGATCTGTTCGTCGAGTGTCATGGGACGGCAGTGGTCAGTGGTCAGTGGTCAGTGGTCAGTATTGTTGCTGGCGGGCTCGCATTTTTTGTAGGGAAAAGGTATCGGATTCGTAGAAATCGAAGAGGCCGGCTTCGCGTGTGCGGACCTCTTCGGCCAGTTGCAGGACGTCGTCGACCTGGTCGGTGGGGATGCGCACGACGCCGTCGGAGTCGGCGAGGAGCAGGTCGCCGGAATGGATGCGCAGGCGGCCGGCGG
>DAOUHY010000079.1:0-4932 GCA_034428435.1 Caldilineaceae bacterium
TAGAGGACCATGAAGTTGGTTGCGCCGAGTCGTGCGTCTTTGCCCATCAGAATTGCAATTCGCTGGATATCCATCAGAATTTCCTCATTATGGCGGCGGTTCCGACCGCCATCGAAGCTGCGCCGATCAGGAGCAGAAGTGTCAGGTTGCCGGCCACGTCTGCCCAGCCGGCGCCGAAGTTGATGATGCGGTGCAGGGAGTCCACGAAGTAATAGGAAGGGATGAACTCCATCCAGCCGGTAGCGAGGCCGGGCAGGAGAATCGAAAAGCCGGGGAACACCATAGGGATGATAAACACAATCGTCCACCCCATCACGGACGTATTGTCCTTCGAGATTGCGGCGATAAAGAAGCCGAGGCCGACCATCAGGAAACTGCCCAGCAGCAGCGTCGCCAGGAGGAGGAGCGGCGCCGTGCCCAGAATACCCATCACGGCACTCAGGATCAGTACCTGACCGAAGGCCAAGACCATCCCCATCAGGGCCTTGCCAACAAAGAATTCATGCAAGCGCAGGGGGCCGGTGACGAGGGCGCGTGCGGTGCCATTGTCGACGTCGCGGTTGAGGAGGGTCGCCAGCCCAAAGACCTCTATCACGACAATCATCATCAGCAAAAGGGGCGCCAACCGATCGCGCATCGAGAGAGGCGCGCCGGTCATGTCATTGCCAAGCACGACCTGGGTGTCGTTGAAACGGGCTAAGTCAGCCAGCGTCTCCGGGTTCACGGTGTTGGCGACGAGCACCAGCACATCATGGAAAATCTGCTTTGCTTCTGCAGGGACGCCGGGTGCGTAGTAGGCATTCAACTCCACCTTCTCCCCTCTGGCGGCGGCCGCGGTCAGGTCGGCGGGAAGCGACAGGCCGACGAAGAAATCACCGGTCTCTTCCAGCGCGGTGAGCATCTCAGCCTCGGAGTCGAAGATGGTATAGTCGCCTGGTTCATCAACGAGACGCTGGTAGAGGGGAATCTCCCGATCCTCGATGAAGAAGGCCATGCCGAGGCTTTCGTCTACCTGGTTGGGGAGCAGGAAGTAGATGACAAGGTAGAAGACCACGCCAAAGGCGGTGACAATGGCGAAGAAGCGGTGGCGGAAGAAGAGTTTGATATCATTGACGACGAGTGTGCCGATCATCCTTGTAACCCCCTGCCGGTAATATCGAAGAAGATATCTTCCAGCGTCGCTTCCTCGCTGTGGACGGTGAGGATGCGTTCGTTCTTGAAGAGGTCGAAGACGGTCTGCGGGGTCTGGTCTTCATCGAGCGTCACTTCGCGCACTTCGATATCGCCGTTGGGCAGCTCGACTTCCACTTTGAGGGCGCGCATACCGAAGCGCTGTTTGAGGCGGGCGGGCGTGTCGAGGGCGACGATTTTGCCCTGGTTGAGGAAGGCGACGCGGTCGGACAGCTTGTCGGCTTCAACCATATCGTGCGTGGTCAGGAAGACGGTTGTTCCCGTCTCTGTAGCTGCACGGATCAAGGTGTGGATCGTTTCGGTGGAGACGGGATCGAGGCCGTCGGTCGGTTCGTCGAGGAAGAGCATTTTGGGATCGCTTACCAGGGCGCGCGCCATCATGAGACGCTGCTTCATGCCTTTGGAGTAGTTGGCGACATGCTCTTTATCGCGGCCGCCGAGACCGACCTTTTGAAGCAGGTCCACGGCGTCGAAATCGGGTACTTTGTAGAGTGCAGCGAAGAGATTGAGATTTTCGACGGCGCTCATCTGCTCGTAGAGATTGGTGAATTCGAATGAGATGCCGATCTCCTGCTGGACTTGCTTGCGGTCTTTGACTATATCCATGCCGAGGAGAGTGGCTGAGCCGTTTTGGGGCGTCAGCTGACCGGTCAGCATCTTGACGACGGTGGATTTGCCGGCGCCGTTGGGGCCGAGGAAGCCGATGACCTCGCCTTCAGCGACGTCGAAGGAGATATCGTCAACGGCGAGGATGTCGCCGTAGCTGAAAGTAAGGTCCTTCACCGAAATCGCGGGTTGTGCCATGCTGTTGCTCCTTACATCGGGACGCTCGTGGCGGCGAGCGGTTGCAGCCGCATGAAGATTCGAGCGTCAGACAGAAGAGTAAACATGGACAGGGTAGCATGTTCTGTTTGTTCTGTCAATGCCGAACAAACAGAACTTTCTGACATTTTCCTGACATTGGAGGCAAGTGGCCACCAGGCCGTTCGCAGCGCAGAGTACGTGTCAGACGCCTGTGGGAGGATCTGTCAATATGGGTAGGAGAGTACAGCCATCCTGTGCATAAGGAAGGTCGGCAAATTCTGGAATCCTACTCTGTGGCGTATACTTTGCATAAGAGCCACATAAGCTATTCAGGCGCGGCAGTTTCGAAGATCGAAATGCCATTTGGGGAACGGCTGAACGCCTGGCGCAAGGAGAAAGACGGGGAATGGAAACTCTGACACTTAACGACGGCGGGCGTCTTCCGGTACTGGGTTTGGGTACGTGGCAGATGGGGGGCGGACGCAGTCGCGACTATTCGCGAGATGACGAGATGGTCGCGATTATCCGGGATGCGATCGCGATGGGGTATACGCATATTGACACGGCGGAGATGTACGGTGTCGGTCATTGCGAGGAGCTGGTGGGGCGGGCGATGCAGGATTTCGCGCGTGAGGATATTTTCCTGACGACCAAGGTACTGGCCGACAACGTGCGTTACGACGATCTGTTGCGGGCGCTGGACGGCAGCCTGGAGCGGTTGGAGACAGAGTATGCCGACATGTACCTCATCCACTGGCCCAACCCCAATGTACCGCTGGAGGAGACTTTCAGGGCGCTGAACCGTGCAGTGGCGGAGGGCCGGGTGAAGCGGGTGGGCGTGAGTAATTTCGATGTTGCATTGCAGCGCGAGGCGGAGGAGTTGTGCGAGACGCCGGTGGTGACGAACCAGGTGCGCTACAATCTGTACACGCGGGAGCCGGAGGAGAACGGGCTGATGCGCTACTGCCAGGAGAACAATGTTGTGCTCACGGCGTACTGTCCGCTGAAGGATGGTGTGATGCAGAACGAGACGGTGCAGGCGGTTGCGCGCAAGCACGGCGCAACGGCGGCGCAGGTGGCGATTCGCTGGCTGACGCGGCAGCCGCAGGTGGTGACGATTCCGATGTCGACGAACCGGGACCATTTGCGGCAGAACATGGAGGCGTTGACGCTGGCGCTGGATGAGGAGGACGTGCAGCGGTTGGATGCCAGTGGATAGGAGCCGGCCTGACGGACGGGCCTGGGGTGGGACCGACAGTAGTTTGCAAGAGCGATTAGAGAATAGAGACAGGAGAACCTATGCTTCCGACTGAATCGATCCGACGGGTGTTGGACGCCGGGCTCACGAAGGGCGCCGACCTGGCAGAAGTGTACCTGGAGAACAAGGAGAGTCTTTCGCTGACGCTGGACGAGGGGCGGCTGGAAAAAGCGACGCAGGGCAATGACATTGGCGGGGGCGTGCGGGTCTTTTATGGGAATAACGCGGCATACGCTTACACCGATGATCTGACGGAGGAGTCGTTGATTGAGGCGGCCGGGGTTGCGGCGGCCGCGGCAGAGAACGCGAACAATGCGCAGGTGTGCGCGGATCTGACGAAGAGGGAGAGCCCGGTCGTGTCGCGGATCGAGCGCCCGTTCGAGGAGATGTCGACGCAGGAGAAGGCCGGCATTCTGCGAGAGATGGATGAGGTCACGCGGCAGCACAGCCCGCACATTGTCAGCGTGCAGTGCGGCTATACGGAGACGCGGCGGCGGGTCTGGGTCTATAACTCCGAGGGAGTTTGGGCGGAGGACGACCGCGCCTTTATCGAATTTCAGGGGCAGGTGGCGGCGCAGAAGGGCGACGTGCGCCAGTCGAGCGCCACTGGGGTCGGAGGGCAGGTCGGGTTGGAGTTTTTTGACGATCTCGACCCGGTGGCGATGATGCCGGAGGCGGCTGACACGGCGCTGCTGATGCTGGACGCGAGGCCGGCGCCGGCAGGTGAGATGCCCGTCGTGATTAACAATGGCTGGGGGGGCGTCCTTTTCCACGAGGCCTGCGGCCACTGTATGGAGGCGGACTTTATCACCAAGGGCGCGTCGGCCTACACAGGATTGGTAGGTGAGAAGGTGGGGCCGGATTTTCTGACGGCCTACGACGACGGCACGATCCCGGGGCGGCGGGGGACTATGCGCTTTGACGACGAGGGCGCGCCGACGAACCGGACTGTGTTGATCGAGAACGGCATTCTGAAGGAGTATATGTGGGACCTGACGGAGGCGCGGCGGGCCGGCCGCGAGTCGACGGGCAACGGGAGGCGGCAGACCTTCCGAGACATGCCGATGCCGCGCATGACGAATACTTATATTGACGCGGGCCCGCACGACCCGGAGGAGATTATCGGGTCGGTGAAGAAGGGGCTGTATGCCAAGAGACTGGGCGGCGGCCAGGTGGAGATTGGACGCGGGGACTACGTCTTCACGGTCACCGAAGGATGGTTGATCGAGGACGGCAAGCTGACAGCGCCGGTGCGGGGCGCGACGCTGGTGGGTAACGGGCCGGAGACGCTGCGGCTGATGGATATGATCGGGACAGACATGGCGCTGGACCCGGGGCGGGGCATGTGCGGCAAGGGGCAGTGGGCGCGGGTGAGCGTCGGCCAGCCGACGGTGCGCGTGCCGAAGCTGACGGTTGGGGGAACGGAGTGAAAGGGCAGTAGTCAGTGGTCAGTGGTCAGTTGGGAGAGTCTTGAGACATTAGATCAGGCTGCGCCCTTTGGGCGCGGGATGGGGAGTATAGACGTGGACTACCTTGAATTTGCGAAGGACGTGGTTGCGCGGGCGGTTGAGCGGGGTGTGGAGGCGGAAGCCTATATCAGTGTGGGGCAGAATACTTCGGTCAATGTGGACCGGGGCGAGGTGGAGAAGCTTTCGCAGGCGGGCTCGAAGGGGCTGGGC
>DAOUHY010000080.1:0-3532 GCA_034428435.1 Caldilineaceae bacterium
GGAAATGTCGGTGGACGAGACCGAGACGCCGACATCGATCTACGAACACTACTTTATGGCGCACGAACTGTTGCGGCGGGACCTGCCGGTCGTCAGTCTCGCGCCTCGCTTTGTGGGCAAGTTTCAGAAAGGCGTCGACTATATCGGCGACACCGCGCCGTTCGAAGCGGAGCTGATCAAGCACGCCGCCATTCTGAAACATTTCGACGCCTACAAACTGAGCGTCCACACCGGCTCGGATAAGTTCAGCATCTACCCGTTGGTCGCCAAGTACGCCGACGACCGGGTGCATGTCAAGACGGCAGGCACCAGCTATCTGGAGGCGCTGCGCGTCATCGCCGACCTTGACACGTCCCTCTTCCGCCAGATTCTCGACCACTCACGAGACCGCTTCGAGACCGATCGCAAGACCTACTTCCTCGACTGCCAGCCGGACAAGGTACCCGCAAACGCCGACCTGTCCGACGCAGACCTGCCGGGACTGCTGGAGCAGTTCGACGCCCGCCAGCTGCTGCACGTTACATTCGGCTCCAATCTGGACCGTTTCGGCGCGCAGATTCACGGCCTGATCGCCGACCACGAGGAAGCCTACGAAAAGGTGCTGAACACCCACTTCACCCGCCATCTGACGCCCTTCGCCAACGGCGCAGCGGCGCGCGGCCAGTGAGCCGCATCGACCAAGGAGAAACTAATGGCAGCCATCCAGGAAAAGCCATCTTTACTTGAGCAGGACAGACGACAGCTCCACCCTTTGCACCACCCTTCCCAAACCGAGAATCCGATCATTGTCGAGCGTGCCGAGGGCGTCTGGCTCCACACCACCGACGGCCGCAAGATCCTCGATGCGATGGCCGGTCTCTGGAATGTGAATGTCGGCTATGGCCGCACCGAACTGGCGGAGGCCGCCTACGCGCAGATGCAGGATCTGGCCTATACTTCCAACTTTGCCGGCATGACCAACCTGCCCGCCAGCGAGCTGGCCTACAAGCTGTCCGGCTACGCCTACCCCAGCCTGAAGACGACCTTCTTCACCTGCGGCGGCTCCGAAAGCAACGACACCGCCTTCAAGACCGCCCGCTATTTCTGGAAGCGGGAGGGGCAGCCGGACAAGGTCAAGATCATCTCTCGCCGCGAGTCCTATCACGGCATCACCCTGGCCACCACCAGCGCCACCAGCGTTCCCCGCTATCACAAGATGTTTGGCCCGCTGGTGCCCAACTTCGTCTACTGCCACGCGCCCCACCCATACCGTTACGAGGGCGACCTGCAGGATGGCGAGACGGTGGGCGAGGCAGCGGCGCGCGATCTGGAGGAGACGATCCTGCGTGAAGGGCCGGAGACGGTGGCCGCGTTGATCGCCGAGCCGGTGCAGGGCGTCGGCGGCGTCTTCGTGCCGCCGGACGACTACTTCCCGCGCGTGCGCGCCATCTGCGACCAGTACGACGTCCTGTTGATCGCCGACGAGGTGATCTGCGGCTTCGGGCGCACCGGCGAGATGTTCGCGCTCAACCGTTTCGGCATCGAACCGGACATCCTCGCCTTTGCCAAAGGCATCACCAGCGGCTACCTGCCGTTGGGCGGCATCCAGATCAACGACCGCATTCTCGACGCCATGAACAGCGCGCCGCAGGACGAGGCCTGGCTGCACGGCTTCACCTACTCCGGCCACGCCGCTTCCTGCGCGGTCGGGCTGCGCAACATCGCCATTCTCGAGGATGAGAAGCTGGCCGAGCGTTCGGCAGAGATGGGCGAGCGGCTGCGCAGCGGACTGTCCAAGTTGAGCGAATTCGGTAACGTGGGCGACGTGCGCGGCCTGGGCCTCCTGTGCGCCGTCGAATTCATCAAGGACGAGGAGACCAAAGAGCCGGACAATGAACTGGCCATGAGCCTGCAGAATGCGACGGCGGCGCGCGGCGTGCGCACACGCGCCCTGAACGGGAGCCTGGCCTTCTCGCCGCCGCTGGTCATCAGCGAAGATGAGGTCGATCAGATCGTCGACGCCATCGGCGCCGCGCTCGACTCGATGTCCGAATGACGATGAAGCGTCATCTCAGTAGGGGACAAGACAGTCGCATCCCCGAACTGGCGAAGGTGCGGGAAATTGCCAACATCCTGCATCTTCGAAACAGACCGTACCAGGGGCAGATGTGGGACTGGCCCGTCTATTACGAGCCGGAATTGGTCGAAGAAAACGCGTCGTTTGAATTGCCGGATAATGACGATGGCATGAAGGAGGAACAGAGCAGCCATTACAGCCCAGCCAGCTTCACAGCCGGCGAGAGCGGGATCTGGTTTTTCTCGCTTCTCTGGGAAAACGGCTGGGAAGCCGAACCGGTAGAGTTTCTGGACGTCGTTCTCTTCGAAGAGACGAATTTCGAGGCAACGGCACCAACTACCGTTGCTGCGTCATAGGCGATATTGTAATCCTTCTCGCAGCCGCTGGTCATCAACGAAGAGGAGGTCGAACAGAGCGTCACCACGATCAGTGCCGTGCGCGACTTGATGTCTGAATAGAGAACTGTTTTGTTGAATTGGGGAACACCAGAGAAGGATGGTAGCTTGGTGCGAGAAATGGAACCATGAAAGATCTAGAGGAAATTTGCCAAATCCTGCGTTCCCACCGTTCCGAACTGAAGAACCGGTTCTACGTGGAGGAGATCGCTCTCTTTGGTTCCTATGCCCGCGGTGAGCAAACTGAGGCAAGCGACTTGGACATTCTGGTCACGTTGAGCGCACCATTGGGCTGGGAGTTCGTCGATCTCCACGATTATCTGACGGACCTACTGGAAACCAAGGTTGAACTGCTAACGCGCGGCGCGATCGACAGAAAGCCTCTACTCCGCCATTTTATCGAGAAAGATCTGATTCGTGTGTAAACGGGATGCTCGTCTCTATCTCTCAGAGATGATCCTCTCCTGTGAGAGAGTGGCTCGCTACATCCAAGATATGGACGAGGAGATATTTCTCAATACGGAACTCTACCAGGACGCAGTGACCCGCAATCTGGAAATCATCGGTGAAGCTGCCAGTCAGATTCCAGGCGAACTGAGAGACCGTTTCCCGGAAGTACCTTGGAAAAGTATGATTGGCTTTCGCAACATCGCTATTCACGGCTACTTTGCAGTAGACGTCGCCAATGTATGGCGTATCGCCAGCCAATCACTGCTTGAGTTGTCCCCCCAACTTCAACAAATCTTGGACGATCTGGGAGGGTTGCCCCCTCTAGAGAAGTGAGCGCAAACTAGAACGTAGCATGTGTTATACATCAAATAGATCACGGTCGAAATTCGAGCGGCAGCGGGCGGTGGTTTCTCCCCTTCTAGCTTCACCAACATTTGTTGCCGCGTCATAACCTATACAGCCAAACTTTCCTCCACCTTGGAGTATCGTAATGTCATCCGAAAACACCCCGACCCTGGTCGGTACCGCCCCTTATTTCAATGTGCGCGATCTGGCTGCGTCGCTCGATTACTACTGCGATGTGCTCGGCTTCACCCGGCCCCACCTTTGGGGAGAGCCGCCGACATTCGCC
>DAOUHY010000081.1:0-1755 GCA_034428435.1 Caldilineaceae bacterium
TAGTAACAGTCGCAGCGTGCGGCGGTACATCCATGGACTGCTTGCCTGTCTGATTTCCGTTGCCATTTAGGCCTCCTGCGACTCGTAGTGAACCCAGCGCCGGGCCAGCCAGAACTGAAGCAAGGTCAAGCCCATAATAATCAGGAACAGAAGCCAGGCCAGTACACTGGCGTAACCGAACCGCCTCTCGGTAAAGGCCACGATATAGAGATAGAGCACATAGAAGAGCGTGGAACGCGCCGGGCCCCCCTGAGTCAGCATGAAGCCCTCGGTGAATACCTGCAGCGAGCCGATCATGCCGACGATCATCAGGAAGAAGATGGTCGGCGACAGAAGGGGCAAGGTGATGAACCGGAAAAGTGCCAGACCGCTGGCCCCATCGACCTTTGCGGCCTCGTGAAGATCGTCCGGTATGCTCTGCAGGCCGGCGAGCATGATCACCATGTAATGGCCCACGCCATATAGGCGCATGATAATATATGAGGGCAGGGCCCACTCGATCGATGTCAGCCAGGCAACGCGATCGAAGTCGAAAATACGCAGAATCTGGTTGAACATCCCGTAGTCCTTCTCGAACATCGCGGCCCAGACGAAGGTCATGGCGACACCGCTGACCGCGGCCGGCAGATAGAATAGCCCGCGGAAGAAGGTATGCCCTTTGAAGCGCTGATTGAGAAGAAGCGCCATGGCCAGCGAGATGATGATGGCCAGTGAGACCGTCCAAAAGGCAAACACGGCGCTGACGCGCAACGAGCCGATGAAGCGGATGTCAAATTTGATCAGTTCCTCGAAGTTCGCCAGACCCACGTAGGTGATCTTCTTGAATCCGGCGTACTCAGTAAACATCAGTCCGAGCGACACCAGAAGAGGTCCGGCCAGGAAGAGCACGAACCCCAGAATCCAAGGGGAGATGAAGAGATATCCGTAGAGATTTTCCCTCCATGCCTCGCCGCGCGGCAGACGAAACCGGCTTGGGCGCATCTGCGGAAGCGCGGTGCTAGCTTGAGAAAGATTGGCCATAGGTGAGATTCACTTTCCTGCGCAAGGTTCTGGCAATTCTTGCCGTCCTGCCCAGTTTCTCTGGGAGAGCAACCTGATTCAAAACTTCAGGGCACCCTCAGTAAGGCCGCGCTGGATGCGGCGGTGGAACAGTACATAAATGAAGATAGGAGGCCAGGCGGCCAGCGAGAGGGCCGCCACCTGTAGACTCCAAAGACTTACATATTTGCCTTCGAAATGCATGATGCCCAGAGGAATAGTTCGCAGTGTATGCTTGTGCAGATAGATGAGGGGCCAAAGAAAGTCGTTCCAGAAAAAGACGAAATAGAAGATGGTCATGGTCGCAATCGCCGGCATGGCCAGAGGGACCATGACATGGCGCAGGATTTGCAACTCTCTGGCTCAATCTACGGGTGCGGTTAATGAATTGCCTACGGGAAAGATATAAGCTAAAGAAGGGACCGACCCGAGCAATCCACTCTTATTGGTAATGGTGAGAACGGCTGAATCTGTGAACGTGCCGCTTACATGAACAGGACCAGCAGAGTTGGGGAGACGGGGGCGAATCGCCCCCGATCCCAAATTCAATTCGTGTTTGCGGCGCGAGGCTAGTTGTACTTGTCGATTATTCGCTGTACTTCGGCCTCGGCGGCGGCCATGAGTACGCCCAGGTCCTCATCGGTATGCACGGCCAGGTCCCACAACTCGTACATGGATTGCTGGGCCTCCTGCGCGCCTTTGAATAAGGCCCAGAAG
>DAOUHY010000082.1:0-1682 GCA_034428435.1 Caldilineaceae bacterium
GAGAGGAACGTCTGGTTCGATGCGGGCTGGCTGAACGACATCGGCCCCTGGGTGGACGACCCGAGCATGACCCACGAGGACTACGACTTGTGGGAGGACATGGGGCAAGACTATCTGATGGCGGGCTACTCGTCGAGGGGCAGCCTGGTCTCGGTCCCTATGCAGATGAGCGCTATGATCGGCTACTACCGCAAGGACCTGTTCGAGGAGTACGGCATTGACGGGCCGCCAACGACATTTGAAGAGCTCGAAGCCGCGGCGGCAACGGTTCAGGAGCAGAGCGGCGGGGAGGTCTTCGGCATCACGATGCGCGGCAAGCCGCCGGTGCCGACGTCGGTCTTCAAAGGATTCCTGGGCGGCATGGGGATCATGTGGGAGGACGATGACGGTGTGCCGCTGATGGATTCGGAGGAGGCGATCGCCGCTTTTGACTTCTACGGCAAACTGCTGCGCCTGTACGGCCCGCCCGGCTCACCCAACATCGACCATGTGGGTGCGGTGAACATCTTCAGCCAGGGCAAGGCCGGCATGATCATCGACGACGCGGTCTTCCGCAAGGACTTCCAGGATCCGAGTAAGTCGACGGTGGCCGGCAATATCGGATACTTCCTGATGCCGGCAGGTCCCAACGGCCAGAGAGCATCGGCCGGCGGCTGGAGCATCACGGTCGGGGGCCTCTCGCAGAAAAAGGAGGCGAGCTGGTACCTGCTGCAGTTCATCTCCAATAAGGAGAGCATGCTCAAGTACGTACTCGACGGAGGCGCGGTACCGCGGCGCTCGCCTTATGAGACGGAGGCGTACAAGACGCAGGCGACGCAGGACGACCTGGACTTTGTGCAGGTACTGCTGGATTCACGGGCGATCGGCGACTTTTCGCCGCCGGCCCCGCCATCGATTATCAACCTGATGCGGGCGCGTGAGTCGATCGCGCAGGTGATCGTAACCTCGATCGAGGGCGGCGACGTGGTGGCTGCGGCGCAGAAGAGCCAGCAGGAGCTGCTGGAGATGCTGGAAGAGCAGGAGGAGTAAGAACGAATACGGTGGCCGGCGGCGTGTGTGCCGCCGGCCACTCTCAGTTGGAAAAGCGAGTTGCCTATGCAGCAGAAAGCAGGGCCGAATTCAGAGCAGACCGGGCAGACTTCCGACAGTTCCCCTGAGCAGCCCGTCGAGAGCGGGGGCGGCAGGGAGGAAGATCAGAGGCCGGGGTATGCTCCGCCTGGGGGTCTGCTCGGGCGTGCCTTTGCACTGATTGACCGCAACCTGGCTTACGTACTGCCGGCGCCGGCGGCCATCGTAATCCTGCTGTTGATGGGTTATCCATTCTTTTACACGGTATCGTTGAGTTTGCAGCGGGTCAATGTGACGATGACCCGCTTTACTTTTGTCGGCGCCGAAAACCTGGTGGAGGTTCTCACAGCAGACGCCAGATTCCTGAGTGCGTTTTGGATTACGCTTTACTTCACGGTGGCCAGCCTCATGCTGGAACTGGTGCTGGCGATGATCATGGCGCTGGTGATGAACAGGACGTTTCGGGGGCTGGGCGTCATCCGCACGCTGTTCCTGCTGCCGCTGGTGGCGACGCCGACGGCGACGTCGGTGATCTGGCTGATCATGATGGAGCCTTCGATCGGCATTCTCAACTTTTTCCTGGAGGCAGTGGGGCTGCCGCGGAGCCTGTGGGT
>DAOUHY010000083.1:0-2653 GCA_034428435.1 Caldilineaceae bacterium
CGGATAGAGGATTGAGGGTTCGGTGCTTTCGAGCGTGATGTCGAGACCGAGCTCCCGCCACATGGATTGGAGAACCTCCATATAGGCGGTGCCGCTGTCGACCGGTTCGCCGATCAGGGTCAGGCTGAAGGGCTCGCCATCAGGGGTGATGAGCATGCCATCATCGCCAAAGGTATAGCCCGCCTCCTGCATGAGTTCTTTGGCCCGATCGAGGTCGAAGTGATAGCCGCACTGTTCTTCGATTTCGGGATCATAGCCAAGCATGCCCGGGCTGATAGGACCGCGGCTGATCTGGTCTGCGCCGTCGGTGACGATCTGGGTGATCTCCTCGCGGTTGACGGCATAGTTCAGTGCCTGGCGCACGCGCACGTCATCAAAGGGCGGGACGTGATTCTGCAGGTAGACCATGCGGACCTGTCCGTAGGGCGCCTGCTGAACGGTAACGCCGGCCGCTTCGAGAATGGCCACGTCGAGAGGATTGGAAATGCCGTTAACGTAGTCGATGTCGCCCGCTTCCAGCGCCGCGATACGGGTTGCCTCTTCGGGGAGGATACTGAACTCGATGCGATCGAAGTTGTAGGGGCCGGTGTTGGCGCCTTCGAAGAATTCAGGGCCCCAGTTATATTCGTCCCAGCGCTCCATGGAAACCCCTTCGCCCGGCCGCACCTCAACCACCTTGTACGGACCTGTCCCGACAGGATTCAACTCGTACTCAGCGCCCAACTCCTCCACCGCTCGCTGGGACATTGGCGCCATATAGCCCCAATTCAGAAACTGGAGCAGGGAGATCGCCGGAGTCGGGAAGTTGAACACCACCGTATAGTCGTCCGGCGCTTCGAAGGTCATGCCGGCCAGACGCCGACCGGTTCCGGGTGAAGCGAGATCGGGGTCCAGCGCGCGCTCATAGGTCCAGACAAAGTCATGGGCTGTGACCGGATCGCCGTTATGGAACTTGACGTCGTCGCGCAGGTGGAAGGTCCAAGTCAGCCCGTCTTCGGAGAACTCCCAGCTCTCGGCGAGATAGGGGATATATTCACCATCGGAATTCTGGGTGACGAGGGTTGCATTGAACCACTGCCCGACGACAAGGGCATCGTCTCCTCTGGAGGTCTTGTGCAAATCCAGCGAGGTTACGTCGGCGGGAAGGGCGATACGCAGGGTGCCTCCCATCATGGAATTTGCGCCGGTTGCCTCCTCCATTGCGGCCGGAGCGACCGGGGCGCAGGCCGCGGCCAGAACGAACACAAGCAGCGCGGCGAAGGCGAACAGAAATCTCTTGGTCATCGTGTTCCTCCTGATAGTTGTGTTACACGTGAACTTCCCGATGCCGCGAAGAATGTGCAGTGGAAAACAGTCCATTGGCGTCTCCTTTCGTCCAGTCGTGTACAGGGATTGGAACAGCTCCGATCGACATACTTCGGTGATGACAGGCTATTTTCTTAGCTTGGGGTTGATAGCATCCTGCAGCCCGTCGCCTACCAGGTTGATGGACAGAACGGCGATGACGATCGCCAGGCCGGGGAAAACGGGCATCCACCAGGCATGGCGCATGAATTCCCGGCCCAGGTTCAGCATGGCGCCCCATTCCGGCGATGGCGGCTGGGCGCCCAAGCCGAGATAGCTCAGCCCTGCCGTGATCATAATGGCGATGCCCAGGCCCAACGTGGCATAGACCAGAATCGGGCCGATCACGTTGGGCAGGATGTGGCGGAACATGATACGCCCGTTGCTGGCGCCAAGCACGCGGGCGGCGCGCACATATTCGTTCTCCTTGGCCTCCAGCACGGACCCGCGAATAAGACGGGTATAGTCGGGGATGTTGGCCAGGCCGACGGCGAGCATCACCTGTACAAGGCCCGGCCCCAGGGCGCCGACCACGCTCAGAGCCAGCAGAATGCCGGGTATGGCAAGCAGCACGTCCACAAAGCGCTGGATGAGGTTGTCAACCCATCCCCCGGCGAAGCCGGAAATCAGCCCCAGGATCGTACCGCCGCCGAGCCCGATCAGCACGACGAGATAGCCGGCCCGCAGGGATTCGCGCCCGCCCCAGAGGACGCGCCCCAACTGGTCGCGTCCGAGGTTATCGGTGCCAAATGGGTGCGCGGCACTGGGCGGGAGTAGCTTGGTCGCGTTTGAGACATTGATAATTTCGTCCCAGCTGTAGAGCTGGGGGGCGATAAGTGTGATAAGAATGATCAGCGCCATGATCGCCAACCCGGTTACCGCAAGGGGATCGCGGAAGAAGCGGGCCGCGGCCCTGCGCACGGGGGATCTGCTGACTACCAGCCAGTCGTCGGCAGGGGCGGCGACCTCTGCGCCGACGGATGCCGCCGCCCCACCTTTAGCAGCCTGGGGCCTAGTCCTGTCCATAGCCTTCCCTCATTCATACGTGATGCGTGGATCGATGACACCGTAAAGCAGATCGACGATCAGATTGACGAAGACGTACCCAGCGGCGACAAAGAGGATTCCACCTCGGATCTGGGGATAGTCCCTGGCGCTGATCGAGTCGACCAGGAATCTCCCCAAGCCTGGACGGCCGAATACATTTTCGACAAACACCTGGCCTGAGAGAAGACTCCCGGCCAGCAATCCCAGATAGGTCACAATCGGGATCAGAGCGTTGCGAAAGATGTGCATGAGCGTCACCAGG
>DAOUHY010000084.1:0-2450 GCA_034428435.1 Caldilineaceae bacterium
GCTGCTCGACAACACCATCATCTGCTTCACCAGCGATCACGGCGACATGCTCGGCCAGCACGGCCTCTGGGCCAAGCGCCTCTACTACGAGCAGTCCGCCAACATCCCCATGCTGCTCCTCGGCCCCGCCAACGACGAACGCACCCCTGCCGGCACCCAGGATGACCGCCTCGTCGGCTGGCAGGACGTCATGCCCACCCTGCTCGACCTGGCCGGCATCCCAATTCCGGAAACCGTCGAAGGCGCCTCAATGGTCGGGGACGCCCGCCGCCCATATCTCTTCGGCGAAGTCGGCGAAGGCCCCATGGCCACGCGCATGGTCCGGCAGGACCAGTACAAACTGATCTACTATCCAACCGGCAACCGTTTTCAGTTGTTCGATCTGGAAGCCGACCCGCAGGAGATGAACGACCTGAGCGGTTCGGAGAGCCACGCAGCCCTGCGCCAAAGCCTGACCGCGCTTCTTGTAGACGAGCTCTACGGCAACGACGAAGAGTGGCTCCAGGACGGCCAGCTTGTCGGCCTGCCCCAAAAAGAGTGGCAACCCGTCAAGAACCGCGAACTCTCAGGCCAGCGCGGCCTGCACTGGCCACCGCCGCCGCTGGATCTGTCTGGCCGCCAAGTAGGCATGCCAGGATGACAGCTGGGGAATCGAAAAAGAGGTGACTCTGAAGAAAGTGCCGGGCCGCTATGACGGCTGCCGGCCTGTCTCGGCACAGTAGGTCAGGTAGTCGTCGATCGCCTCTCGGAACGCGATCTCAAGCTCCTCGACCGTGCTGCCCTCAACGTAAACGTTGTCGAAGCTCTCCGTCAACTGACCGTGATAGATCCTGTCACGGTCATCGTAGCGTATCGAAGCTGAATATCCCTTGTAGTGCATGGCCCTTTCCCAATGTGCTCCGCCATTGTAGTCTGACAAGCGCCTGCGCCTTCGAAAATCAGCCTGTGATTCTATCTGAATTCATCACCTAATGTGCGTTCAATTTGAGAACCTGCTTTTTGCTTGTTACGTAAGGCGTATTTCGTATTGCGTAACTGCAAACTCGACTGATCCGCTCGAAAAGTCTTGGTGTCAAATGGGATTTACATTAAATCAAGTAAATCACTGTCCAGTCCAGAAAGGCAACCAACCCGTGTCTTCACCTCTCCGCCGCTACGCACTTGTCGGCACCGGCGGCCGCGCCAGAATGTACATCCACGCCATCCTCGGCGACTACGCCCAGTGGAATGAGCTCGTTGCCCTCTGCGATCTCAGCCAGACGCGCATGGACTTCTACAACCAGCAGATCCAGGCGCGCGCCGGCAGCGACCCCCTGCCCACCTACCACGCCGACGACTTCGACCGCATGATCGCCGAAACCAAGCCCGACGTCGTCATCGTCACCACCATGGACGCCACCCACCACCAGTACATCTGCCGCGCCATGGAGCTCGGCTGCGACGCCATCACCGAAAAACCGATGACCACCGACGACGCCAAAGCCCGCCAGATCTTCGACACCATCGAAAAGACCGGCCGCTCCCTGCGCGTCACCTTCAACTACCGCTACGCGCCCCTCGCCACAACCGTGCGCGAGCTCATCATGCAGGGCACCATCGGCCGCCCCCGTCACGTCGACTTCTCCTGGGTCCTCGACACGCGCCACGGCGCCGACTACTTCCGCCGCTGGCACCGCGAAAAAGACAAGTCCGGCGGCCTCCTCGTACACAAGTCCACCCACCACTTCGACCTCATCAACTGGTGGATCGACTCCATCCCCTACACAGTCTACGCCCAGGGCGATCTCCACTTCTACGGCCGCGAAAACGCCGCCGCCCGCGGCGAAACCTACACCTACGACCGCTACACCGGCGAGGAGGCCGCCGCCAACGATCCCTTCGCTATCAGCCTCGAATCCGACGACACGCTCAAGAATCTCTACCTCAACGCCGAAGCCGACAGCGGCTACCTGCGCGATCGCAACGTCTTTGGCGACAATATCACCGCCGAAGACACCATGAGCGTCACCGCCCGCTATCGCAACGGCATCATCCTCAGTTACTCCCTGCTCGCCTACTGCCCTTGGGAAGGCTACCGCGCCGCCGTCACCGGCGACCGCGGCCGCATCGAAGTTGAGGCCATCGAGGCCGTCGGACGCACCTTCGTCGCTGGCCAGGAGGAGACCCTTCCCGAAGCCGCCAACCAGCTCCAGGACTTCGGCGGCAAACACATCTGGGTCTTCCCCATGCACGGCGCGCCCTACGAAGTCGAGGTCCCCGAAGGCGTCGGCGGCCACGGCGGCGGCGACCGCGTCATGTTGGAGCAAATCTTCCATCCCGATCCGCCCGAAGATCCCTTCGCCCGCGCCGCCACCCACGTCGACGGCGCCGCCTCCATCCTGCTGGGCATCGCCGCCAACCACTCCATCGCCACCGGCCAGCCCATCACCGTCGATGACCTCTTGAAACTG
>DAOUHY010000085.1:0-14447 GCA_034428435.1 Caldilineaceae bacterium
CGACTTCCCTGATCGCCCAGTTGCGGCCGACCAGAGCATCGACTACATTCGTCAGAGACTTCAGAAAGGCAGCGCCGGGATTCTGGCTTGTCGTGCGTCGCTGTCGAGCCATGAGGATACCTTTCGAACTGCTGTACCGGCCTCTTCATCACCCTGGCGCATCACTTTGCCCGAGAACGGACGCAAATCACTCACGCCTACTTTTTCGGTCCACGTTGCCACGCAGCCCCGCGCGCGGCTGGCATCAGAGTGAGGGGATTTGGCTGAGCGCTCTCTGCGTAATTGTCGCCGCATTCGAGAAGAGCATTGGACTAAAGGTATTCAAATTAGGTCTAATTGTTCAACGAAGTGGAATTACTGTTGCGGAATTTTACCAGAATATAACCGTACAGAATGACAATTGACAAGTGGGACGTGTACCAAGAGAACTATTGGCGTACTCCGCGACAGTTCTGAAAGAGCACCTCATATACTGGCTCTCTTGGCAATGTAGGTCCGATTGTCAGGAATTCCAAGTTGAAAGTACGCTGACCGGAGACACCGTTGGCGTCGACGACGTCAACAGGGTGTCGCGCCAGATAGTGATCCAACAGAGTTCTCTGGAGGGATAGCATTGGGGTTCGAAACCAGGAGTTCCCGCACGCCCTGCGTTCCGGGCTCGCGAGCGTCCTGGCTGCTCGACGGGCTATCGGCGTGCGGTCCGGACTGGGGTTGGCCTGACCAGCACGTCGTTCAGTTCAGCGTTGTTGCCCAGAGGGATTCGACAGCTTGCCCTCTCTTTGGGACGTACCCTACGATTCTGGTTGTTTCACGGCCCGCGCCTATTGTGAGAGAATCTCGCGCAGAGCACCGTTTTCGGGAACTCAAAGTCCTGGAGACGATACGTTTCATTGAGACAGAGACTGCGGAATGCGTGTAGACTGATTCGAAGAAGGTACCGGTAACGTGCCCTATCCACTTCCAACTGTGGCCAAGGAATGAAACTGTGAAGAGGGCAGTGCACGGCATTCGAGACCATCGGGAACTACCTGGCACATACTTTCGCGGCCGACAGTAGACAGCCGGCTCGAAAAATCGAACATAACGAAGAACTTTCCAGGAAGTCCTCGTACACTTTCTGTTGATCGTGACCGTGTTATCTGCGCTTTTAACCAGTCCATCTCTCGGGAGACCTGTCAATGAAGACTAAGAGCTTTACCACCATCTTTCTACTCCTATTAATGGTGGCTCTGGCGCCCGGAATCGCGGTTGCCCAACAGGACTCGACCGCGGACGGTGCGTCCAGCACCTGCGATCCTGCCGAAGTAATCAGGCCGGGGGATACCATTACCGACGACCTCTCCGACGACCTCTCCGACGAGCTGGCAGCCCATACGGATATTGCCAAAGTCAGCACCTCCATCTCAGGGAGGTTGATGCTGACAGCGGCATTCCACCTGAAAGACCTTCCGCAGTCCCTGACATTCAACAGACCAGGCGTTGCGCCAGGCTCGATCGAGTACAGCTGGGAGGTGTGGGTGGACCTGGACGACGATCCTGGAACCGGCTTTATGGGCGGTTTCGAATACCTTCTGTCGGCCTATCATACTGTGTCCGTGGAAGAAAACGGGGGCAAGTTGAAGGCAAGCACCTGGTCCCTGGGCATCGACGGGCCGAAACCCGTCCTGGATGCCAAGGTCGAACTGTCTGCCGAAGCGGACACGATCACGATAACCGGGGGCGTACCAAGGCTAAAGCCTGAGGTGAGGCTGGCATTCAGAAGCACTGATGCGCTGGGCGGATTCGATCAAGTAGGATGCTTTCCAGCTATCGATGAGCTTGTGACACTCGGTGACTGCGGATCCGGCCAAGATTCTATCCTGCCCGGTCAATCCGCGACCGATGAAATCGCGCATTCGCTGCCGCCGCATATCGACGTTACCAAAATCAACACCTTTTTGAGTGACGGCGGATTGCTCGTCATATTTCATCTTCGAGACGTGCCGGACAGGCTTACTTTCAATCGAACCGGTGTGCCCGAAGGGCTGATGGAGTATGGGTGGGAGGTGTTAATTGACGTAGACGATGACAAAGAGACCGGCATTGGGGGGAACGATTTTGCGCTATTGGCCTTCCATGCCGCGCGCCCATTCGACGAAGGAACCAATCGCACGCAGTCGATCGAGAATGGAACGGAGGGCGCCGGGTGGGAACTCTCATCAGATGGCGATATACGAGGTCTGTTTTTCGGCAGCGCCACGCTGGAACAGTCTGCCGAAGCCAACACGATTACTCTCAGCGGGGCCGTTCCCGGAATCACGCCGCAGTCGCGACTTACGTTCAGGGTCTACGACTATTTGTACGGGTCGGATTCGGTCGGATGCTCTGCGCCGGTTTTCTGGGATGATAGCTCCCCCCAGTGCAGTTCCGTGGAAGGATTTGCACCGGGCGATTCCGTGACAGACGACGTTGCGGATGTGCAGGTATGGAGTTTTACCAAGTCCGACATGCCTATAGACGCTGACACCGCCCACTTCGACATCACCGGTATCGACACTTCCTTTTCGGGCGAGAAACTGAAAGTGGTATTCCATCTGCGAGACCTTCCGGAGAGCCTGACTTTCAACAGAACCGGTATTCAGAAAGGGATGATGGAGTACAGGTGGGAGGTACAGATCGATGTGGACAACGACAGGAATACCGGCTTTGGAGGGGGGTTCGAATACCTGCTATCGGCTCATCAGATTGCTTTCCTGTCAGAAAGCGGGGAGAACTTCATAACCCCTGTCTCAAACGGACTAGAGTCAAACGTTTGGAGAATTGGGTCAAGAAGCTACGTCACTTTCGGAGAATCGAGCTATATTGCCTCCGCCGAGGCTGACACGATTACCCTGATCGGGACCATACCTGGAATCACTGCGGATTCACGACTCGTTTTCGTTACGACCGATGTGATGAGAGGCGAGGACCAACTGGAGTGTCACTTTCCCATGAATCCGTTGCTGTTTCCTGCCCCTTGCGGTAAGGGTGAGGCCTTTATCAAGCCACTTCAGACCATAGCCGACGCAGGGTCTGACGAACTGCCGGCCCACGTAGACATTATCGGCATTAGCACGGCTCTGGCCGGTGAAACGCTTGCGGTCATATTCCAACTGCGGGACGTGCCGGAAACGCTCGTGTTCAACAGAGCGGACGCAGGGGAAAGCGCGTACGAGTACCGTTGGGAAGTGTCGATTGACGTTGACCCTGGTCAGGAGAGCGGCCAATTTGGGCTGGACTACGAGATGTCTGCCACCCACACCGTCTCTCCAGAGAACGCAGACAGCAGTACTACTGCGTCCATCGAGAGCAAAGTGGAAGCTTATACCTCGAGAAGAATCGAGGACGGCTTCAGAAGGATGGAGGAGGCGGCAATTGTCGTCTCTCCCAGGGCCGACACGATAACGCTGATTGGGGACATTCCCGGCATAACGCCCGATTCGAGGCTGATCTTCAACGCGTATGACTCACTGAGCGGCAATGAACACGTCGAATGTCAAGAGTTGCCACCATCGGACTGACACCGGGTGAGCGCTGAGGGAGCCTGGACAAGCGGTTCCGCCCTTTCGGCGCAAACAGTCACGATGCGGACGAATCACTGATAGACGGCGAGGACCATCCGGGGCGGGCTGGTCCTCGCCGCGTTGCGATCTTACTCTCTCGCGGCTGGGTAAGCTTCCGTGCAGGTACAGGTTAAATGGACTGTTTGCCGCCGTGCCGGGACTGGCGTATCCGGGATCCGGCCGGCCCAGTTGCTGGCTACAGATTTGCCATCGCAGTTCTTGAGAGGAAGGCCAGTGCCGCCCCTTCGGCTTCGTCCTGTGCCTGCGGGAGGTTGTCAACGGATTTCTGGAGGTTTGGTTGGAGAAAGAGGAACGAGACCTCCTTCACGTGGACGCGGGCCGCCTTGCTCAGGGCGAGCGCGTAGGCTCCGCCCTGGAGACGGTAGCGTGCCATCGCCTGCTCGAGCTCTTCTTCAGAGCCGACGGCATCGGTCTTGAAATCAACGATCACGAAGTCGCCCTCTTCCTCGAAAAGGAGGTCGACAAAGCCTTCAACGATGCCGTCGCCGACGGGGCCGGCGACAGGCGCCTCTCGCCACCAGCGTCCGGATGCCAGCGCACGTTCGACGAGAGAGCTTTGAAGCGCGCGGCGCACGAGACGTGAAATCTCGTCAGCTTGCGCGGACACGCCCTCGGCGGCGGCCTGCGCGCGCACGTTTTCGTCGAGGTCGCTGCCCGTGTGCAGGTCGACAACCTGGAGCACGGCGTGCACCGCGCGACCGATGTTGGTCCCGGCGCGACCGCGGCGCCAGGGTTCGTCGGGGACGTCCTGTTCCAGCTTTTCATCCTTTTCATGCCGGGCGAGGCGGGTGGCGGCCGCGGAGATGGGGAGGCTGCGGGCGGCGAAGAGCCGGCGCCTTTGCGCTTGCCAGCGCTGGCGGGTCTGCGGTGAGTCGTCGGGTGAGGCGGCGTCTTGGTCGGCGGAGAGTGCGGCGCGCGGTGAGAGGTCTGTGGCGGGCTGGAATCGCTGCCAGAGATGGTCGGCTCCCTGCATATACTCTTCGATGCGGGCGGCGGCGGACTTTTTGTCGCCTGATTTGCGGTAGAGGCTGACGATCAGGTGATCACGGGCGCGGGTGGCGGCAACGTAGATCACGCGCACGCTTTCCTCCTCCCCCCTTGCTTTGTCGAGATTGGCCAGCTCTGCGTAGCCATCCGTCTGCAACTCGGCTTTGACCTCGATGCGGCCGCTCTCGCGGTCGTATAGCACGGGATCGGTCCTGGTATTGGGGGCGACGTTCAGTCCGGCCAGGAAGACGATGGGGAACTCAAGCCCCTTTGCGCCGTGGACGGTCATTACGCTGACGGCGCCGGCGTCGGATTCGCGGACGACCGATTCGCGCGCCCTGGCCTGCTCTTCGCGCTGGCGCTCGGTCCAGGCGAGGAAGGCGCGCAGGGAGCCGTCGCCGGTTGCGGCGAAGGCGCGGGCGCGGTCGATGAGGAAGCCGTAGCGGGTCCAGCGGCCGCGCCACTGACGTTCGTCGAGGGCCAGTTCGCGGAGCCGGCGTGCGCGCACGAACTGCTCGATGAGGGCTGCCGGCGCGATCCAGCGGCGGCATTCGTGGAAACTTTTCAGGACCGCGAGCGCGTCGGCGACGCAGCCGGTCGGAGGACAGTCCTGGGCAAGGTAGTCGAACTGCCCGCCCGCTTCGACGAAGGTGAGCAGGTCGGCGTCTGAGCAGGCGAAGGCCGGGGAGCGCAGCGCGGCCACGACGGAGACAGGGTCGGTGGGGTCGTCAATGGCGACGAGGCAGTTGAGCAGGTCGCGCGCCTCCTGGGTGTTGTAGATGAGGGAGGCGCTGTCGAGCCGGTAGGGGATGCCTTCGTCTTCGAATGCGATTTCAAGGGCGTCGAAGCCGGCGCGGCGGGGCATGAGTACGCAGATGTCGTCATAGGCGGCAGTTCGGGGCGCGGCGCCGTCCTCCTCCGAACGCACCTCCCAACCCTCTTTGATCGCGGTGTTAACTGCAGCGGCGATGGCTTCAGCTTCGCGGCGGCGCGCTACGCCGACGAGCCCTTCGACCTCTCCGCCCATGACGCGGACGGGGGGCGATTCGCCAGCCTGCGGGCCGGCGACGAGGGGCGAGTAGACGGCCTGCGCTTCGCCTTGCATCCACTGCCTGAAGAGGTGGTTGACCCAGTCGATAACCGGAGGCTGAGAGCGGAAGTTCTGTTGGAGCAGGACCCCGACTCCGCCGACGGCTTGCCGCATCTGTTCGACCTGCTGGATGTCGGCGCGGCGGAAGCGGTAGATCGACTGTTTGGGGTCGCCGACGACGAAGAGCTTGCCGGCGGCGGGTTGCACCTTGCGCCAGTCCCGAGGACGTTTGTCGGGGTTGATGCGATCGTCTGTTATTTCGGCGAGGAACATGGCGATCTCGGCTTGCAGGGGGTCGGTGTCCTGCATTTCGTCGATGAGGATGTGGGTGAAACGGTCGCGGAAGTGATCGCGTGCAGGGATACTGTCGCGGAGCAGATTGCGTGCGAGGACGAGCATGTCGAGGAACTCGACCTGGCCGGCGGCCCGCCGTTCGCGGGCGTAATCGAGCGTAAAGCGCTGCAGCAGTTCGAGCACCGGAGTCAGCTCCGACGCCTGCTCGCTTTCGTTGAACTGTGATGCGGGCGCATCAAAGGAGGCGCCGGCGAGCAGGTCGTGATTTGTGTGAAAACTGTCCGCTATCTTGCGCATGTGGTCGAGGGTCATGCCTGCTGCCAAGGCGAGGCGCAGGGCATCCTGTGCCTCCGGGTCCTCGAGGGTTGTATCCAGCCAGGCTGACCAGCAGTCTTCGAAGGCGATTTCGGCCGCGATCTCGTCGCGGATGTTGAACCCCGGCGGCAGCCCGGCTGCCAGTGGACGCTCACCCAGGAGCCGGCCGGCAAAGCTGTGCAGCGTCTGGATGGCAGCCTGATCGAGTTCTGCCACGGCGACCCGGCAACGTTCCCGCTGCTCATGGGGCAGACTGGTGTCATCAGCGGCCAGTTCGAGGCTCTCGGCGATGCGGGCGCGCAGTTCGGCGGCGGCCGACTCGGTGAAGGTAATGGCGGCGATCCCGCCCAGCCGCGCCCGGCCGGTCCTGATGAGGGCGACGACGCGATCGACGAGGCTGCGTGTTTTGCCGGTGCCGGCACCGGCTTCGACGACCATGTTTGTGTCGAGGCGTTCGAGGATGGCGTCACGTGCCGGCTGGTCGGAGAGGGTGCTCATCAGCTTGCCTCCTCGGCGGCCATGGCCACGTAGGCGGAGAGGCGTCGATCTTCGCGCTTACGGCGCCAGTGCCACTCGCGGCGGGTGGGGCAGAGATGCTTGAATTCGCAATAGCGGCAGGTGTTGCCATCATTGCCCGGATTGGCTGGGAAGAGACCGGCGCCGATGCCGTCGGTGATGGTGCCGACGACATCGCTGAAGTCATCAAGCATCTCTTCGAGCATTTTCGGTGTGGGCGGGCGGGTCGCAAATTTTCCCTTCTCGGTGACGAACCAGTAGGCGACCTTTATGTCGATCCCAGCGCCCAGCAGCTGACGGGCGGCGAGACCGTATACGGGCAACTGCAGGAGTTTGCCGCGCTGGAGAGGGTCTTTGTTCATGTTTGCGTAACTGCTGGTACCGCCAGACTTGTAGTCGAGAACGAGGGCGGTGTCGCCGGAGGGTGAGAGGTCGATGCGGTCGATAAAGCCCCGAAAACGGAGCGTGCCGGTGCGGGCGCTCGACCACTCGACGGATTGCAGCAGTGTTTCATCTTCATTCCCGGAGAAACCGAAAGAGCTCTCGACGGCATGGGGTGAGACGCCGTGCTTCTTGCGAAGTTTGGCGTCCTCCTTGAGGAATCTCTTCAGATCGCTGATCATCTGGTCGCGGACCATCTCCCAGAGAAGCGGTTTGCCGGTGACGCCGCGCTGCTCGGCCTTCCGGAACTCCTCTGCAGCGATTTTGAAGAGCTGGCGGCGGTGGTCGTCGGTCCAGGATTGGTCGGGCGGGATGGCGCCCTGCTCCTGCGCCTCTCGAATAAATCGTTCCAGGATCGCATGTAACAGCGATCCCCGCTCCAGGGCTGAAATGGTAGCCAGCTCCTCGGGCTGCTCGGGCGCGGCGATGCCGAGCACGTTTGAGAGAAAGTAGCGGAAGGGACAGGTTGCCCAAGTTTGCAGCCGGGTCGGCGAGAAGAATTCACGGTTGGAGAGCCCGATGCGGCCGGATGGTGAGATGGCCGACGAGAGGTCTCCGTCCCAACTCGTCAACGGCGCTGCGTATCTGGCCCGTTGCATTTCAAGGGCGCGAGCCAGAACCGATTCCGTATGGGCGAGATGATGGGCGTCGATTGCGTTGCCGGCTTGCCGCCACTGGGAAAGCCGGTGCAGATCGTAGTCGTGGATATCTGCGGGCTGCGACGCTGACAGGGTGTTGATGCCGTGCTGGGCCGACTCCACCTCTTCAAACCAGGGTTGTTCCAGGAGTTGGGCGAGGTCACGGGGATTGGAGAGCATCGAAGGGTAGACAGGCGAGCCGTATAGGCAGGTGGCCTCGTCGAGGAACCAGCGGGACGGGTGTTGTTCGCGCATGGCGATGTTGTTGCCGCGGGCGAAGGTGAGCATGCGGGTGCGTCCGGCCGCGGCGGCGGCAAGGTAATCGTACCGTTCGACGGCGGTTGAGCGGTTCGGGAGTCGCGCTCGCTCGCGTTCCGACTGGGGCAAGAGGGGGTCGTCGGGAGGGCGCGCGGGGACGAGGCCTTCGACCATGCCGACGAGGTAGACTTTGTCGAAGCGCATTCCGGCGGCGAGCCTGACGGAGCCGACGAACAGGCCCTCACCCAGTGCGCCCGCTCTGGCGGCGGGTCGATTGAGCGCTTCGTCGAGTGCAGCCCGAAAGGCGGCCATGTCGGTACCGTCCTCTACCTCGTCGAGGATGGTCAGCTCCTGCAGGGCCGTAGAAATGGTAGCAAGGTTATCCTGCTCCGCAGATGGAAGCGACTCTGTGTCAAGATACTGGGCTATGAGATTCTCGGCCCATTTGACAAACGCCGCCCATGTCTGACAGTCATCGGCGCGGGCAAGGGTATCGTGCAGTCTCAGCATAAAGGTGCGTAGTGCCGTGGCTTCCTCCGCTGACTGCTCCAGCTTCCTTTCCTCTCCTTCTGACAGCTCCTCGCTCTGGTCCTGGGCGGCGTGCAGCTGGCGCGCCGCATGGTGCGCCAGGCGGTCGCGCCACTGCTCAATCCCGGCAACGACGCCCGCTTCGCGCGAGATTGCGTCCCAACCCGAGGGGCTGAAAGCGGCCGATTTGGCTTTGACCGGGCAGGAGGTGAGCCAGCGCATCACTTCTTCCCTGGGCAGGTCGCTAGCGGCAAGATCGACGATGCCTGTGAGCATGCGTCCGACCGGAGTCGCGGCCAGACTTTCGGTTGACGGGCCGGCGATGGGGATGCCGGCGGCGGTGAGTTGTTCTGCAATTAGCGCGGCATAGGGCTCCCGCTGCCAGTACAGAATCGCGATGCGGTGGAAGGGAGTGCCCGCGTGGGCGGCGGAAGCGACCGACCGGACGATGCTGCGCACCTCTTCGCCGGTGTCGGGGGCGACAAGAAGCTGGGCAGGACGCGGTGGCGGCAGTGGGGATGCAGGCGGTGCTGTGGTGGTGTTGGGCAGGATTTGGTCGGCTTCGGCGTCGCCGGTGGCGGCCAGGATTGTCGTGCATTGCCATGCTTCCCGCAGGGCGTCGAACAGGCGTTGTTCGGCGGGCGACAGGGTGGGGAGCAGGTAGCCGATCACGAGGCCAAAGTCGTTGAGAGCGGTGTCTGCGGCGCGATTTCTGACGGCGTCGGCGGCGGCTTCGGCGAGCGATTCCCGGTCGTAGTATGCTTCGGTGCGGTGGCGAAAACGTGTGTACAGCCGGACGATTTCGCCGGACATTCCCCCGAGTCGTTCGAGTCTGGCGATGGCATCAGGCGGGATGGGGCGCAGATCCCTGAATGTCGTGCGCAGGCTGCTGTGGAAGGAGGGATGGGCGCGAAAGGGTTCGAGCTCGCCTGCGGCCTCGCAGGCGACGCGGCGGACGGCGGCGAATTCGATAGCGGGCTTGAGGGGAGTGCGGCCGGCGTCTGCCAGGCTGGGCGCTCCGAGCAGTTCCGCGAGGCGGGGGAGCGGCATGAAACGTACGTTGACGAGGCCGCGCCTGCCGATGTCGCGGCGCAGGTAGAGGCCGGCATAGGTTGTCGGTACGACGACGGTGACGGGGGCGAAGGGGTCTTCGGCCTGATGGTCACGGAGGAGGCGTTCCAGGCGCTCCTGGGCTTGTTGGACGTGTACGACATGGGTGGGGGATTGCTGCATGTGTAATGTCTCCAGTGCAGGGCGTAGGGTACGCAGTCGATCTTCTCACCTGCTGAGTATACGTCATGATATACAGTGGCCGCACAAAATCATGGGGGGAAGAAGGGGGGCGCCGGGATCACGCGCCGGGCGGCGTAGGATGGTTTGCCGATGCTGCAGACGGGTGCATGAAAACATGAGGGATGATATCTTCAGTTTCACGAAGCTCCCACGAGTGGGGCAACCACGAGGGCAACCACAAGGGGCGCCCTTATGGTGGGATGGCCGAGTGGAAGGAAGAGTCAACGGGCCTTAGCGTCCTGCACCTACTGTGCCGAGGTTTGCAGGTCTGCGCCTTTTCGCCCGAGCGGCGGCGATTTCGGCGGAAATCTCGTCAATATCAAAAGTGTCTGCTTTCGTCTGGTCAAGCCGATCTATGGCAACAAACAGTTTGTCAGTGCGTCGCTGTCGCATTTCGCGCTTCAGCAACGCAGCCAGGGATTCTGATGTGAGCAGACCGGCCTGATTGGCTTCCGCAGCCAACTCACGCGGCAGCGTTATTGTCAGTGTAATTGTTTCCATAGCATTTCTCCGACATGGAGGAAGGGACTCGCTTCTATCATCTCCTATGCGGGCAATTCTAGCGTGACGCGACAGGAGCGCAAAGGGAGAGCGGATCTGACGCATAACTGAATCCTGGACAGAGGAAACTGTCGAGCCAAGTTCTGAGTGTACTTTGTACGGTCTGCCTGGAACCGAAATGGCGGAATGTACTGTCGGAATTTTGGCAGCGAGGTCTCTTTGGTCATAGCGGCGCAGGTTGGGCGCCATTGGGCGTTGCCTCGCCTGTCTTGTCTGCGCCGGCTCAGATTCGGAACGAGACAGGACGCGGGGGGAAGTTCTGGTCGCCGCGGGACGCCAATTTCATATTGCGCTCAGACTCGCTGGGGCGCGAGGTTGTAGGAGAGGGGGCGTTGCGGGGGCGGAGCCCCCGCACAAGGGAGGGCCGAATAGGCCCGACCGCCCAAAAGCGAGGAGAGAGTGAGGAGGAGGGAGGAGAGAGAAACACCTTTAGCCGTGGGGAGTCATGATCGCCATTTGGCGGGTACTCAGCGGTCATGGGAGACGGCCCCTGAACCGAGGGTTTTCGGAGAGAATTGCGGGATGGCAACCGTAACAGCACAGACGCATATTTTTTGAGCGGGGAAGAGCCGTCGGCCGTTTGCCGCCCGGATGAGGAGGGTGATACCGTAGGTGCGAGACGAATTCTGATTTTGGGGTGTAAGCCGTTGGACTGGACAGGAGAGAGCGGGCATGTCAAAGAACACCGGGGATAGCAAGGCAGACGTCAATATTGCGCTGCTGCGGGGGATAAATGTGGGCGGCAAGAACAAGCTGCCGATGAAGGAACTGGCGGCGCTGTTTGTGGATGCGGGTTGCGAAGAGGTCCGGACTTACATTCAGAGTGGGAACGTCGTATTTCGGACGGGGTCGGCGGATGCAGGAGAGATCTCATCGATCATCAGCGCGTCGATCCTGGACCGCTTCGGTTACCGGGTTCCCGTGATCGTCCGTACGGCGGGGGAGCTGGAGAGGATCGCGCAGGGCAATCCCTTTGTAAAGGCCGGTGCGGAAACGGACAAACTGCACGTGATGTTCTTGGCGGAATTGCCCGACAGCGCCAGCGTTGAGGCGCTGGACCCGGGGCGCTCGGCGGGCGACGAGTTCACGGTGGTGGGGCGTGAAATTTATCTACACTGCCCGAACGGTGTTGCGCGCTCCAAGCTTACGAACAGCTACTTCGACTCCAAGCTCTCGACGACCAGTACGTCACGAAACTGGAGGACGGTGGGGAAGCTTCTCGAGCTTGCCGCGGGTGCGGGGAAGGAAGTCGCAGCTTAAAGCTGGAGTGGCTTCAGCAACGAGGTTTCTGGGCTGGGAGAATCTCTTGCTGCATTGACCTGCGCGGACAGTCCACCGGTTGACTTAGCGGACCGCCAAGACAGTGAGGATGCACTAATCTACCGTATTGCTAGTATCGGACTGCAAATGAATTCCAGGGAGGCAATTGGACAATCCGCATGCAACGCTGGCAGAAGGTCTCTACGGTACCGAGGCAGCAAGAGTAAGAGAGTACCGGCATAGACTCGTCGATCTTCTGTGCTATAATCGCGCCAGAACAGTTGTCGCTGCCCAAGCTGTTGTGGATGCCCGGCAGTTCGGGTTGCAAAAGCCTTTGGTTTGCCCTGGAGCCACACCTTATGCGCAATCCAAAAATCCGAACTCAAACTTATGGCAGTTCCTATGGGATCGATTCGCAAAGGTCTTCGTCACCAGTTTGGCGCATCGCAACCCTCTTTCCGAATCAAGGCGCCTGGAGTGAGCAGGAGTACCTGGCGCTGGATACCAACCGACGCGTCGAATTCGACAACGGCTTTGTGGAAGTGCATGACTTGCCGACCGATCAGCACCAGGCAATTATTTCGTACTTCATCGTTGTACTGAGGGCGCTTGCGAAGCAGATTGGCGGTGTGGAACGGGCAGCCGGTCTAAGATTGCGTCTTTGGGATCAGAAGTACCGTGAACCTGATATTGTATTTCTGCGAGATCGCAACAGCAGCCTGCGGCATGAAAATTATTGGGACGGAGCCGACCTGGCTATCGAAATCGTCAGCGCAAGCCTTGAAGACCGCGAGCGGGACCTGGTGGCGAAGCGGATCGATTATGCGCAGGCAGGGATCGAGGAGTATTGGATTGTGGATCCTGCCGAGGAAACTGTCACTGTTCTGTCCCTAACAGGCGACGTCTACTCCGAACACGGTTTTTTCGGCCGCGGCGATGTCGTTACATCTTCCCTCTTACCTGAACTTGCCCTTCCTGTCTCGGAAATCCTGGACGCGGATTAAGGACACCATGATCAACTCTCAGCGTCGACCTGATCGCCGCTGACAACCTCTCCACCTGGTAATTCCTCATCTTCCAACTCGGTTAGCTCAGCGCGCAGGACGGACAGTTCCGTCTCCAGTTCTGCGATGCGGGCCGCCAGGTCGTCGCGGCGGCGTTCCTTGTGTTCGCTTTCACGCGCGGCGGCCTCGGCCTCCTCATCGACCATGCGGGTGTCGTTGCGGATGGCGAGGAGGTGGACGGCCCAGAAGGCAGCCGCGGTGGCGGCGCGCACGAGGCCGTCCAAGGTCTCGGCGCCGAAGAAGTCGGCGTTGGGGTCGCCAAGCACCCACAGGAGCAGACGGTAGACGACCTGCGCCAGTTCGAAGAGGATCAGGAGGGCGCCGACCAGGGCGATGCCGTAGAGGTAGACGCGGCGGGGCCAGGATGCGCGCTCGGCGCGGCCGGCCTCGTTGTCCTGCTCGGCGACGCGCTGCGCGGTGCGCCAGTGCAGCGACCAGACGGGCGCGCCGACGGCAATGAGGCTCACTCCGCTGGAGAATTGGTGGGCGCGAAAGCCCTTTTCGATTGAAATCGAGCCGATGATGGCGAGATCAAGAAGCGCCCGCACCAGATCGACCAACCCGATCCACAGAAGAAGCAGACCGGTGGCGGCGACAGCGTAGTAGTAGAGCCGGCGCACAAACTCGCTCTCGCGCGAGTCGCCGTAGCGCTGCGCCTCGGCGGAGACCTGCAGCCAGTGCCAGCGCCAGGCCAGCGCGCCCACGGGCAGCAGGCCGAGAGGCGTGGTGAGATCGTCGATGTCGATATCGCCGGTATCGACGCCACCGAAGAGGAAAAGGACGCCCAACCTCAGCAGCATCGCCACGGGAACGAGGGTGATGGCGGCGGCGAGCACGGTGGCGACGTAGAGATAGAGGCGCCGCAGAGCCATGCGTCCTTCGGGCGGCTGGGCGGTCATGAGGGCGTTCCAGTAGAGGTTGGTCAGCCGCCAGACCAGCGCGCCGACGAGAACGGCGGCCAGTGAACCGGAGATGCCGCGCTGCCACCAGCCTGTTCCCACCGTGGCCAGGGTAGCGGCGCCGAACGGCTCCAGCAGGGCGCGCCAGACGAAGTTGAGGACGTCGGCGGCGCCGGTGAGCAGCAGGCCAAGCGCAACCAGACCGACAAGCAGCTGGAAGAGCCGCCGCCAGCTGCCGGCCCAGCCCAGTTCGACACCCAGGTCGCCGTCCTCCTGGAGTAAACGGGCGAAATACAGGGAGAGAATCAGATGGATGCCGGCGTGGAAAAACTGGGCCACCCATCCGCCCGGTCGCATTTCTTCCTCGGACGGCGCGGCGCCGAGCAGGAGTTGGAAGCTGCCTTCAATGATGTGATAGAGGGCGCGGGCGCTGACGTATGCCGTTGTCGCGAGTGCGGCGTAGATGAACAGCTTGCGCAGGGCCGCGCGCGATTCACCGGGTTGCAGCGTCAGGCGGCGGATATAGCGCCAGTGGATGAGAAAGATGGGCGCGCTGACGATGAGAAAGCCGCCAGGCTGGGCGATGGCTCTCTGCACCGAGCCGGTGGCGGCAAGCCCGGAAACGGTCCCGTCCGGTATCCACAGTCTGATCAGCGCTTCGATCAGGCCGTAGGCGGCCGAGAGCCCGGCGATCAGGCTGA
>DAOUHY010000086.1:0-3692 GCA_034428435.1 Caldilineaceae bacterium
GGAGCATCTGCGATTCGGCCTGGTTCTTGGCCTCCACGTCGTCGGTATCCTCGATCGACAGGTTGCGGAACCTGGGATTCTGGCCCTTGCGCGCCCGTTCAAATTCATAGTCATACTCCTGCCGCAACAACTTGATCTCGTCTTCCTCCAGAATTTTGCCGATCGTGAGATAGCCGTCGATCCAGAAGCGGTTGATCTGTTCCTCGGTCAGCGCCTTGCGGTCGGTCGGCGCCTCGTTTCCATTTGCACTCTGCATTGTCTGTACTCCAGAAATCTTTCGTTGTCGGTTGTCGGTATTGGCAGTCCTGCTGCCGCAGGCGGCACTCGGATTCGAATATTGGGTACCAGGAGATGATCTAACGCCCGGCCAGGCCGGAGAGGGCGACACCGGAGACGAAATACTTGTTGGCGGCAAAGAAGACGACGAGGACGGGGACGAGCATCACAGTGGCAACGGCCATGATGAGCCGGAACTCGGTGAACTGCTCGTCGCCGAAATACCGCAGACCCAGCGCCAAAGTGCGGGTTTCTTCGCGGTTGGTAAAGATCAGCGGCCCCATAAAGTCGTTCCAATGGTGGATAAAGGAAAAGACGCCCACAGCCGCGACGGCGGGCTTGGTGAGCGGCATTGTGATCAACAGGAAGATACGCAGACGCGATGCGCCGTCGACGACGGCGGCCTCCTCCATCTCGAGCGGCAGGGTCATGATGAATTGACGAATGAGGAAGATGTAGAAGGCTCCGCCTCCGAACCAGAAGGGCAGAAAGAGCGGCCACAGCGAATCGAGCAGGGTCAGATATTTGAAGAGCAGGAAGCGGGGAATCAGGGTGACGGCCCAGGGCAGCATCATCGTGGAGAGCGTGAGCGCGAACCAGACATTGCGGCCATAGAAGGGGATGCGGGCAAAGGCGTAGGCGGCCATGGCTGCGGTGAGGATGGTGCCAAAAGTGGCGAGGAAAGTGACCAGAACGCTGTTGAAAGTAAAGATCCAGAACGGCGCGCGGTTCCAGGCGATCGTGTAGTTTTCAGGGTGGAAGGAAGAGGGGATCCACTCCGGTGGGTAGGTGAACTCGGCGCCCGCCGGCCGCAAGGAAGTCATGACCAGCCAGTAGAGCGGCATCAGTGAGATCACTGCCCCGAGCACCAGCAGGGCGTAGGCTCCGAACTGGCGGGATAACGACCCAATAAACTTTTCTTCTCGTTCCACGCGAAGCCTCAGTGGTTAGTGGTGTTTATACTTCATTTCTAACTGGGTGCGCCGCCGCTTTCGTAGTAGACCCAATTTCGTGAGAGATAGAACTGGATTGCGGTAATCACCAGGATGATCATGAACAGGATCCAGGCCAGCCCGGAGGCGTAGCCCATCGAGAAACTCTCGAACCCTTTGCGATAGATGTAGAGCACATAGAAGAGCGAGGAGTTGATTGGTCCGCCGTTGGTGGCGATAAAAGCGACCGTGAAGGTCTGAAAAAGGTTGATAATGCCGATAATGAGGTTGAGAAAGATAACCGGGCTGATCAACGGGATTGTGATGCTGATAAAGCGGCGGAAATCGTTGGCGCCGTCGATCGATGCGGCTTCCAAAAGTTCTTCCGACACGCCCTGCAGGGCAGCCAGGAAGATCACCATCTGTTGCCCCACCGACCACAGGCTCATAAGAATGAGGGCCGGTTTGACTATTTGGGGATCCCACAGCCAGTTGACGGGCGAGATGCCAACCAGGCGCAGGAGGGAGTTTATCAGGCCGAAGTCCAGGTTGAAGATCCAGACCCAGAGAAAGACATTGGCGACGGCCGGGGTCACGGTGGGTATGTAATAGACGGTGCGGAAAAGGTTGACATGGCGCACCTTCATATTGAGGAGCACGGCCAGATAGAGCGCCACGATCAGCTGGGCCGGCACGCCAAGAAGAGCGTAGTAGGAGGTATTGTAGAGCGCGGTGTAGAAGAGACCGTCCTGGAAGATCTTCTCGTAGTTCTGGAAGGCGACCCACTTGGCCGACCCGAAGCCGGAGTATTTGGTCAGAGAGAGGTAGCCGGAGGCCAGCATGGGGCCGACCGTAAATCCGAGGAAACCCAGCACCCAGGGCGCGAGGAACAGATAACCGGCGAGATTGTCCGATTTGGCTTTGCGTGACCATCTCGGTTTTTTGCTGGGTACAGAACCGCTCACCCCCATCGGGACAGCGTCTGCCATCAGCCAACCTCCAGGCGAGAAGGGATAGTGGCCAGCGGTTTCCACTGACCACTATCCACTGATCACTATCTACAGTCCGGCTTCCTGGATCTCCACTTCCACTTCGGCGATGATGGCGTCGACCTCGGCGGCGACGTCGTCCATCGCCTCCTGGGCCGTGGCATCGCCGAGGATGATCCGGTCCTTGGCCGCCTGGATCAGGTTGTCCATCTCCTGCTGGCGGGGCAGGTGTGAGAAGGCGCGGATGTTGTTGAAGGAGTCTTCCCACATCTCCGCCGTCTCCAGGTTCGGTTCGAGGCTTCCCAGCCATGCTTCGCTCTCAGCATGGCGCTTGACCATCGGCGAAGTCCAGCGCTCGCGGATGATGCGGAACTGGGCGTCGTCCGAGATCAGGTACTGGCACATGGCCCAGGACTCGTCGACGTGGTCGGTCTGCAGGTAGATGCCGTGGGAGTTGGTGGCGTTGCGCACTTCGCGATTGCCGTTCCACAGCGTGTTGAGCGGCACCAGCTGCATCTCCGACATCACGTCTTCGGGGATGAACTGCGCCTGCCCGCCGAGTACGAACTGCGCGCCCGGCCACTGCATGCAGAGGCGGCGCTGTCCCATCATCGCAACCCAGCCGCCGGGGATGTTTGCCTCGGCGGGTGTGGGCGCCCAACCTCTGGCTACGGCGCCGGTCATGTACTCCCAGGCTTCGAGCGCCTTGGGGCTGTTGAAGGCCGATGCGGTCTCGTCTGCATTCCAGACCGTGGCGTCGTTACCCCAGATCCAGACGCACTGCATGCGGATGGTGCCGCCGCCGGGCAGGGCGCAGCCGTAGACGCGATCTTCGCCCTCGCCGCCGCTTACCGCATCCATGGTGTTGTCGAAGGCATCGATGTCCCACTTGCCTTCCGCCCACAGCTCGGCGGGGTCGTCCATGCCGGCCTCGGCGACCATGCTGCGGTTGTAGAGCATGATGGTCGGGTTGTCGGAGCGGGGAATCGCCCAGCGCTTTCCGCGCCAGACGTTGTAGTCCCAGGCCTTGGTCATCTCGTCTTCGCCGACGCCGAGGGTGGGCATCAGCTCATCCAGCGGCATGAGCGCGCCGCGCATGGCCATGGTGGCGTTGTGCATGGGGTGCACGTCGAGCAGGTCGCCGACCGTGCCGCCGGCGAGGCCGGTGAGCACCTTGGGTTCGTAGTCACCGTGCGGGATGATGAGCGAGGATACGGTGACGCCGGGGTTGATCTCTTCATACTCGGCCATCAGCGTGTCCCACAGCCCTTCAGAGCGGGCCATCGGCTGGTTGACCCAGAACTCGATGGTCACCTCTTCCATTGCCGCCGCTCCCCCTCCGTCGTCTCCCGCCGACGGTGCGGCAGCAGGCGCGCAGGCGGCGATCAGGGCGCCGACAGATGTTGCGGTTGCCACGTGCATGAAGTCACGTCGGCTCATTGCGCGTTGTGTCATTTTGCGTCGCTCCTTTGCATGGTGAATTGGACTCGTAGAA
>DAOUHY010000087.1:0-2678 GCA_034428435.1 Caldilineaceae bacterium
ATCGCCCGCCACGTGGACCGGGTGGTCGCCATCCGCGATGGGATGCTGGCGAGCGAGACGCGGCGCCAGGTGCGCACGGTCGAACGCTTCGACGAAGCGTCGCTCAACAGCGGCGGCGACGGCATCGTGGAGGAACACGAGGAACATTTCGAGGAGCTGGTCGTGCTGGACAGCTCCGGGCGCCTGCAGATTCCGAAGGATGTTCTGCAGCAGTTCTCGATCCAGGGCCGGGCAATGCTCGACATCACCGATGAGGGCATCCTGATCCGGCCGGTGGAGAGCGAGGATGCGGAGGCGCCGGAGCTTGTGGCCCAAGAGGAAGCGGTAGCCAGACGAATACAGCAGTCCGGCGCTATCGGCGGCTTCTTCAGCCGCTTTCGCCGCAAAAAAAGTGAGTAACAGAAGGTACAGTGCGCTGATCACTCGGGTGCAGTCACGAACATTCGGAAACCGGAACACAGATGGAAAACAACCGTTACCCCAACACAGCCATCGAGACCGAGGATGTCTGGCGCGTCTATAAGACGGGCAGTCTGGAGGTGGCCGCGCTCAAGGGCGTCAACCTGCAGATTGCACAGGGGACCTTCGCCGCGCTGAAGGGGCGCTCCGGCAGCGGCAAGACCACGCTTCTCAACTGCATTGGCGGCCTGGATTCGCCGACGGATGGCAAGATCCGCATCTTCGGCGAGGAGATTCACTCGTGGAGCGAGCGCCAACTGACGCGGTGGCGACGCGAGCAGGTCGGCTTTATCTTCCAGTCGTTCGGCCTGCTGCCCAGCCTATCGGCTTTCGAAAATGTAGAGTTGATCCTGCGCATGTCGGGCGTCAAGGGCCGCGAACGCCATGAGAAGACGGTAAACTGCCTGGACCTGGTCGGCCTGACGCGCTGGATGCATCACCGGCCATTTGAGTTGTCGGGCGGGCAACAGCAACGCGTGGCCATTGCGCGCTCGCTCGCCAACGATCCGAAGCTGATCCTGGCGGACGAGCCGACCGGCGAGCTGGACAGCACGACGGCGCGGGAGATTCTCAGCCTCTTCCAGCAGATCGTGCGCGAACAGAACGTCACCTTCCTGATCGTGACGCACGACAGCCTCGTAGACGACTATGTGGACTATGTTCTGTATCTGAAGGACGGACAGATCGACATAGAGGGGCTGGGCAACGGACACGGCCCCGCGGCCGCGGCCACACCAGAGGTCGTGGGCGCGGCCGGCCCGGTGGCAAGCGGTTAAACAGATGGCAAATCCTGACGGGCCGATTCCACTCCCCGGCCGCTGTTGTCAGCCATTCCACTTCAAGAAGACCCGATGAAAACCGTCATATTGGAGAAACCCGGCAGCCTGCATCTGACGGAGACTGCGCCGCCGGCTGGACCAGGAGCGGGCGAAGCGCTCGTGCGCGTGCACCGGGTGGGGATATGCGGCACCGACCTGCACGCCTTTCGCGGGCGGCAGCCCTATTTCAACTATCCCCGCATCCTCGGCCATGAGTTGGGCGTGGAGATCGTGGCTCTCGACCTGGATAGCGAGAGCAGCCTGCGCGCGGGCGACCGGTGCGCGGTCGAACCGTATTTGAACTGCGGCGCGTGCAGCGCGTGCCGCCGCGGGCGCATCAACTGCTGCGCCCATCTGCGGGTGCTGGGCGTGCATATGGATGGGGGCATGCGTGAGCTGATCACCGTCCCGATCGACAAGCTGCACCGATCCGAGACGCTGCCGCTGGAACACCTGGCGCTGGTCGAGACGCTGTGCATCGGCGCGCACGCGGTGGACCGGGCCGGGCTGGAGCCGGAGCAGTCGGCGCTGGTGATCGGCGCGGGTCCGATCGGGCTGACCGCGGTAGCCTTTGCGCGCCTGGCCGGCGCTGATGTGGCGGTGATGGAGATCGACGAGAATCGGATGCGCTTTGTGCAGGAGAACCTGGGGGTGGAGCATCTGATCGACGGGCGCGGGGACGCGGAGGCCCAGCTGCGGGCGGTTTTCGGCGGCGACCTTCCTCTGACCGTGTTCGACGCCACCGGCAACGCACGCTCGATGATGAACGCACTGGGCCTGATCGAACAGGGCGGCAGCGTTGTGTTCATCAGCCTGGTGCAGGACGATATCACCTTCCCCGACCCGGAATTTCACCGCCGCGAGACGACGCTGATCAGCAGCCGCAACGCCACCAGCGCCGACTTCGCCCGCGTCGTCCAGACGTTGGAAACGGGCGCGATCGACCTGGCTCCGTGGCTTACGCACAGTGCGCCGCCGGAAGAGCTGATCGACGAATTTCCCGGCTGGAGCCAGCCGGAGAACCAGGTTGTCAAGGCGATGCTGCATTTCTGAACCGCAGTGGCCGGTTTCGGTCACTGTCCCAGCCCGACCGGGCCGTGCCCATCCACGACGCACCGGTGTTCCCACCTTTCACATAGAATACAAGCGAACAAGCAAAGGAAGACAACGTGTCGAACTCTCCTTCTCCACAAGGATCGAAGCTGCGCCACGCGGTGGTTGGTATGGGCGCGGGGATTTTCCGTTCCCACTCGATGGGGCTCAGCCTCGATAACGTTGAGGTGGTCGGCGGCTCGGACGTGGCGCCGGAGCCGGGCCAGGAGCGGGCCGAGGAGTGGGGCTGCCCCTTCTATCCCGACCACCGGCAGATGCTGGCCGAGACCAAGCCGGACGTGACGGTGA
>DAOUHY010000088.1:0-2237 GCA_034428435.1 Caldilineaceae bacterium
TGCATTCGCTCAGCGGCCTCATCGATGGTGATCTGGTCCAGATAGAACTCCTGCAAGATGATGAACGCCTCTTCGCGCGCGCCGGCATCAACCATGTCCGCATACGACCAGCGCATCACACTTGTCGGAATATGCGCCTTGGCCGGTTCGGCCACCTCCGGCCGCACGTTCGGCTCCACGTCCTTGATCACGGGGACCAGGCCCGGGCGGCCTTTGACCGCATGGCCCCAGTTGGCGGAGAGGAATTGCAGGAAGTCTACTGAAGCCTCAAGCGTGCCGCGCTTGACAGCGGCGGCATTCACCACCCAGGCGCCGGCGGGCCCGCCCACAAACGGCCCCGGCTCCTCTTCCATCGAATACTCGGAATCCACCAACCCGACCACCGGGCCGGAGGCCACACCCACCTCGAAATCGACCTCAGGGTTGCCCAGAATGGCCTCGGCCTCCCAGGAGCCGCTCATGCGGATCAGCACCTTCCCGGTCAGGAAGTCGCTCAACTGCACCGGCGCCCCGATCTTCCACTCCTCGGTCACATAGGGCACCCACAGCTTGCCAAGCCGCAGCGTCTCCTTGTATTCGGTATCGGTCGCCGCGAACAGGCCCTGCTTGATGGCGCGTACGAACTCCTCAGCCTCGATCACATTTTCGCTCAGGCTGACCTTGTAGTCCAGCCGCCATTCCGCCAGTCCTTTTGGCTCAATGATCGAATGGTCGAAGATCAGGCTGTCCCAGTTTCCGGCGGGCGAGCAGCACATGAGGTGCATGGGCGTCTCATGGCCGGCCGCCTTCAACTCCTTCAACAACTCGACCAGTACGGTGATGTTTGTGCGCGGGCTGGGGAACTCCAGGCCGAGCTCATCGAGCGCGGTCTTGTTGTAGTAGATGAGCGATGGCGCGGCCGTCTCCAGCGGAATCGAGTAGTAGCGTCCGGCCAGGCTCTTGCTCTGTGCCAGGATGCCATCGAAACCATTCGCCCACTGGTCGACCCAGCGTTCGCTGCCGGCCTTGCCATCCGTCACATAGGGGTTGGGCTGGCGGAAGTAGGCGTCCAGGGGAACCAAAAGCCCTCTGTCGCCTTCCGCGCCATCGTAGCCGGTGCTGCCGTAGTAGCGCATCAGGTCAGGGCCTTGACCGGCGGCGATCGCGGTCTTCATGTACCAGATCAGAGAAGTCTGCGCGCCGGGAGGCGCCTCGGGTACGCCGAAGGGTACGACGTCGATGCCCGGATGCATCTCTTCCCACTGGGCGATCAGCTCGGCCATGTACTCGTTGCCGGTCTCACCGGCCGCTCTCTGGGCGTCCGTCAGCCCCTCGGGCGGCATGTAGCCCCCGTCGAACATGACGACCAGCTCACCTTCGTAGTCAAGATCCGGCGGGCCGGTTGCCGGCACTTCCACCACTTTCTCGACCACCCTCTCCACTTCGACGACCTGCGGCGCGCAGGCGCCCATCAGTGCGACAAGCGCCACGGCGATCACGGTGAAAATCAGGCGTCGCGGGCTTGTGTACGACTTCCTCTGCGTTTGCGCAAACGTATCCTTGGATTTCATCGGTAGCTTCTCCTTTGCTGGCTTAAGTCCCGTTTGAAACTGTCCGTTTGCTGCGCATCGATCGATAGGCTTCTCCTCCGTTCCCCTGCACTTCCTGCATTCACAGCTATAGCTCTGCATGAACGCCTAGAATTTGAGTGCCCCGCTCGACAACCCCTGTATGAACGCCTTGCGCGCCAGTATGAACACGAGCACGAGCGGCAGCGAAGAGATGACAAAGGCAGCGAACATAAATCCCCACTGTGTCTGGCCAAGACTCGACCCATGAAAAACGGATTTGGCAATGCTGAATATGCCCAGCGTCACCGTTTTATTCTTGTCCGAAGTCAACGTCACCGACGGCCAGATGATGTCATTCCACTGCCCCAGGAGCAGAATGATCATCAGCGTCGCCATAATTGGCCGGCACAGGGGCAGCGCGATCTTGAAAAACACCTGCCAGTCGCCCGCGCCGTCGATACGCGCGGCCTCGAACAGCTCCTCGGGCAGTCCGGCCATGAAAGGGCGAATCAGAAAGACGCCGAAGACAGCGCCGCCGGCCGCATAGGGAAAGATCAAGGCCCAGCGCGTGTTCATCATCCCCAGGCTCAACACCAACAGATACTGCGGCACGAGATAGAGGACGAACGGGATCATCATCAACATGATAATCGCGTAGAAAAACATCTCTTTCCCCGGAAAACTGAA
>DAOUHY010000089.1:0-8347 GCA_034428435.1 Caldilineaceae bacterium
CCTCTCCGTTGACGCCGACCTCGCCCTCGACGCCGCCCGCGCCGCCGAAGACGCAGTCATGCGCGGCCAGGAACTCGGCCCCCTTCACGGCCTCCCCGTCCCCATCAAAGACCTCGAACCCAGCGCCGGTCTCCGCCACACCAGCGGCACCATCCTCCAGAAGGACCAGATCGCCGGCTTCGACGGCATCATAACCGGTCGCGTCAAGGCTGCCGGCGGCATCATCATCGGCAAGACCAACACGCCTCACCTCGGCCACAAGGACATGTGCGACAACCTGCTCGGCGAACCGGGCCGCAACCCCTGGAACACCGACCGCACGCCCGGCGGCTCCAGCGGTGGCGCAGCCGCGGCCGTCGCCGCCGGCCTCTGCCCGCTCGCCCATGGCTCCGACGGCGCCGGCTCCATCCGCATTCCCGCCGCCCTCTGCGGCGTTTTCGGCCATAAACCCTCATTCGGGCGCCTGCCCTACTGGCCAAACCTTGACATCTGGTCCGCCCGCTCCCACAACGGTCCCATCTCCCGCACTGTCGCCGACGCCGCACTCTTCACGCAGGCCATAGCCGGACCCGACCCCCGCGATCCCACTGCCATCGCCAGCCCCCCTGACGACTACCTCGCCGCCGTCGCCGACCCCCTGCCCGCGCTGCAGGGCCTTCGCGTCGCCTGGAGCGCCGACTTCGGCTACGCCGCCGTCGACCCCGATGTGCGCCGCCTCGCCGGCGAAGCCGCCCAGCGCTTCTCCGACCTCGGCTGCAACGTGGAGGCCGTCGATCCCGGTTGGGACAACCCCCGCCCAGGCGCCGAAGTCTGCTGGTTCGCATCCATGGCCGCCCGCGTCGGCCAGGCCTACGACGAAAATCCACAGGCCTTCGAACCGAGCCTCGTCGAGATGATCAAACAGGGCCGCCGTTACTCCGCCGAAGAACTGGGCCGCGCCGAGATGTCCCGCACCGTCTTCTACCACCAGGCCCGCGAGTTCTTCCAAGACTACGACCTCCTGCTCACGCCGCAGATGCCTCTCACAGCCTGGTGCGTCGACGAATGGCCCGCAGAGATCGACGGCTCCCCCACCCCGTCCATCTTCGACCGCCTGCCCTTCACCTACCCCTTCAACCTGACCGGCCAGCCTGCTGCCAGCGCCCCCTGCGGCTTCGCCTCCGACGGCCTGCCCGTCGCCCTCCAGATTGTGGGCCGCTACCACGCCGACACCCTTGTCCTCCAGGCCGCCGCCGCATACGAAAAAACTGCGCCTTGGACTTCCGCCTGGCCTGATGTATCATAGTCGCCGTAGGTCCAATGCCATGGACCCTGCTCGCAGCGAAACCCTGACATCTTTCGGCTGCACATCTACAACTCCATAGCCCCTTGGGGGCCAATTAAGACAAGGACGTCTTAATCATGTTAAACTGGCAACGCCGCCATATCCCTGCATGCTCCCCCCAGGCCGTCACGAAAACAGTTCGCGTCGGCTGCGTAAACTACCTCAACGCCCGCCCTCTCTGGCACGGCCTCGGCAAACGCCCCGACCTCTTCTCACTCAAGTACGCAGTGCCCTCCAAAGTCTCCGCATGGCTGCACAATGGAGAAGTCGACCTCGCGCTCGTCTCATCCATCGAGTACGGGCCCGGGTACCGCGTCGTGCCCGGAGCCGCCGTCACCTCGATTGGACCGGTCGCCTCCGTCGCCGCCTTCTCCCGCAAGCCGCTGACCAGAGCCAGGTCCGTCGCCCTCGACTCCAGCTCCCGGACCTCCGCCGCCCTCATGCGCATCCTCTGCGCCGAGTGGTTCGACATCGAGCCGGAATTTGTCACCATGGAACCAAACTTGCCCGCCATGCTCCAGCGCTGCGACGCCGCCCTCCTCATCGGCGACCGCGCCCTCTTCGTCGACCACGTCGGCATGGGCCTGCGCAAACATGACCTGTGCGAGGAGTGGCGTGGCATGACCCGCCTCCCATTCGTTTTCGCCTTCTGGACCGGTCGGCCCGACGCCCTGACACCAGTCCATCTGCAGGCCGTGCGCGACTCACGCCGGGCCGGCGTCACCGCACTCGACGACATCGCCTGCGCCCACTATCCCCACAACGAGACCCTGGCCGCCACCGGCCGCGCCTATCTGCACAAAAATATCCAATACCGCTTCGACGTCGACTGTTTCGCCAGCCTGCAGAGATTCTATAGCTCCGCCACCAAGCTGGGTATCATCCGAGAAGCCAAGCCCGTGCTCTTCTACGACTCTTGATCACAGGTACAGACCTGCGACAGGCCTTTCGCACAGTCTGAATGGCATGCATGGCCCCTAAGCCCTTCACACGGCCAGGTGCAATAGTTTTTCATGGCCGCCTTCCAATCTTCAGGCCTTCACAGAACTCCTGAAGACCCCTTGATGCAGAGAATTCCCGTTCCGGAGGCGGCTGCCCCTTCCCTTCAACCGAATCCACTTAATCGAAGAAGACGCCAAGTCTGGTGTCGACGCCACCGCGCGCGCCGCGGGCTTCCAATGCAATCGCACACCCAAGTCTATTCCTGCAATGAATGGGAGTCCTTCGCCCGCTTACGCCGCAGCCCCTGGCTACCTCATTCACCGATGCAGGTCCGCAAATGTCTGTCTCAAGCCCCTTTTTTTGCCGTTTTGACATGCTACAATCCCAACATATACTGTTTGCAAGCTTACTCCGGTGACCCACCAATAGGGTGGACGATGGCAACCCCGCTCAACGCACCACTCTCGGACCGTTCCGATGCACGTCGCCTTCGGCAGCGCGCGCAGCTCATTCGCTCTTTGGAGCGCTCCGCTATCCATCTCGTCCTCTTGATCGGTACCGTCACGATGTTGGTACCCCTCTTTTGGATGATTTCTACCTCTCTCAAGCCGGAGTGGGAGGTCTTCCTCATCCCGCCCAAGTGGATCCCCAGCGAGTTCCAGTGGGTCCACTACCGCCAGGCCTTCTTCGACTACTTCAGCTTTCCCCGCTACGGCGCAAACACGATGATCATCACCCTGGGCGTCCTCGCAGGCCGGCTCTTGAGTGCTTCCCTGGTTGCCTTCGGCTTCGCTCGCATCCGCTTCTACGGCCGCGATGCCATCTTTATTCTTGTCCTGAGCACTATGATGGTGCCCGGCCAGGTGACCATCATCCCGCTCTACATCCTCTTCCGCGATCTTGAATGGCTGAACACCTACCTGCCCCTGATTGTGCCCGCCTGGTTCGGCGGCGGCGCATTCTTTATCTTCCTGCTACGCCAGTTTATCCTGACCATCAACCCGGAACTTGACGATGCCGCCCGCATTGACGGCTGCGGTTGGCTCGGAATCTATCTGCGTATCGCTCTGCCCTTGATCAAACCGGCATTGGCCGCGGTGGCAATCTTTTCCTTCCTTGGGACTTGGAACGATTTCTTCGGTCCCCTCATCTTCCTTCGCAGCCGCGACATGCTGACGCTGGCTGTAGGCCTTCATTTCATGGCCACCGCGGCATCGTCTTCCGTCCGTCCGAACATGCCCCACCTGATGGCCGGCTCGACGATGCTGCTGCTTCCTCCGCTGCTGGTCTTTTTCTTCGCCCAGCGTTACTTCATCCAGGGGGTCACCTTTTCTGGAATCAAAGGCTAGAGTCAGTCTCTTCTGGCGCCATAGTCAACCGGCAAGAGTTCGCAGCATGAAGAGCATTCGCGATTCATTCTCAAGAAGGAGGAGTAAGTCATGTCGAACGAGAGATTTAGCCGCAGACAGTTCCTGCGCGGTGCTGCCGTGGTCGGAGCCGCGGTCCCGTTCCTGCAAGCATGTGGAGGACCGTCGCCGGATTCGGGAAGCGCTGATGCCGGCGCCGATGATGCCGCCCCCAGCATGGAGAAAACCTCCGTCCGCTATGCACAGGTGATCGGTCCGCTCGACAAACAGGTCGATATGTTCAACGAGCAGAGCGACACCGTTCATGTAGAATTTGAACTCGTCCCCTGGGGCGAACACGCCGATAAACTGCTGATCGATGTCGCCGCCGGCACCGCCCCCGACCTATGGTTCATCGGCGGCCCCTGGTGGATTCAGATCAAGCGCAAAAAGGTCGCCCTCCCTATCACCGAATTCCTCGCCAACGATCCCGATGTGGTGATGGACGACTTTGAATTTCCCGCAGACAGCGACTGGGGCACAGTCGACGGCGAAATATATGGACTCCCCACGAACTCGGTTATCCTGCGCGGGCTTGCCTACAGCGAGGACCGATTCGAAGAGGCCGGCCTCGACCTGCCCAACGAAGATTGGACTCTGGCCGACGTCGCCGAGGTGGGCCCCAAACTGAACCGCGGCGACGAGTCCTTCGCAATCACCTCGCCGCTCCTGGCCGCTGACCTCTATCTCACCACCATCTGGCAAAACGGCGGCCAGATCATCAACGAAGACGAATCCAAGTGCCTGCTCGACCAGCCGGAAGCTGTCGAAGCCATAGACCAGCTCGTGGCCTGGAGAGAGTTCAGTATGAAGCCCGGCGCAGATCAGGCCTTGGGAGAATTCCCCACCGCCGGCGGAAAGATCGCCATGTGGCCCATGGTCCTCGCCGACTGGGACACGTGGCTCAAACGTACCGCCAACGACACCACCAACCAGTGGATGACCTTCTGGCCGTCAACCACCAATCCGCCCGCTGTCGATGTCTATGCCGGCAGCGTACACATGGAAGCGATCTGGTCTCAGTCCGAAAAGATCGACGCCGCCTGGGAGTTCTTCATCTGGCGCGCGATCAACCAGGATTCACTCGACTACCAGATTACTCTCTTCCCAATCAACTATCGCATGGAGGCGACCGTTAAGAGCGCCATCACCAACGAACGTCAGGCGGATTTCCTCACGCTTCACCTGCCCATTACCGGGCTCTCCACCGGCGAATACTGGGGCCCCAGCACGACCGAGATCTTGAACGCATTCCGCTCCGAATACGAACTTGCAATCCTGGGCGAGAAGACGACCCAGGAAGCTATGAATGCAGCGACAAAGGCAATAGACGTGATTCTGGAAGACGTCTAATCGTCTTTCGCGTCTGGTCCAGGGGATCGGTGCCCATGTTATGGGGCCACCAATCCCCCGGCACCAAACTCTCTCACTACGTAATGAGTCTTCGCAATGGCAACAGCAGTCAGCCAGGCTTCGTCCCCATTTCGCAGAACGCGCCTGTCTCGTACTGCGCTCTTTGAGAATATAGCCGGCTATCTCTTCATCAGTCCCTGGATTGTCGGGTTCCTGGCCTTCGAATTCGGCCCCCTGATCGCGGCAGGCTACCTGGGCCTGACCAGGTACGACATCCTCACACCCCCCAACTTTGTCGGCCTTGCAAACTACGACAAAATGTTCACCCGCGACCCCCTGTTCTGGAAAAGCCTTTGGGTCACCGCTATCTATTCCCTTAGCACCGTCTTCCTCGGCGTAATCTTTGGCGTCGCCTTGGCCGTTCTGTTGAACCAAAAAGTGCGCGGCATGTCACTCTATCGCACCATCTACTACCTCCCTGCGGTGGTATCGGGTGTCGCCGTCGCCTACATGTGGATATGGGTTTTTACGCCTGAAGCCGGAATCGTCAACTACGCTCTGAGCCTCATCGGCATTACCGGGCCCAACTGGCTGTTCAGCACCACCTGGACTCTGCCCGCCTTTGTCGCCATGAGCCTCTGGGCAGTCGGTGGCGGTATGGTCCTCTACTTGGCAGGATTGCAGGGAGTCCCGACACAGCTCTACGAAGCCGCCTCGCTGGACGGCGCTGGCCGCTGGGCCTCCTTCTGGAACGTTACCCTTCCCATGATCTCCCCCGTCATCTTCTTCAACTTCATCATCGGAATCATTGGCTCGTTCCAGGTCTTTACCAACAGCTTTGTGATCACAAATGGAGGACCCGCAAACTCAACCCTCTTCTTTGTGCTCTACCTCTACCGCCACGCCTTCGAAAACTTCAGGATGGGATACGCCGCCGCCTTGGGCATGATCCTGTTCATTGTGATCATGACGCTAACCGTCATCTCGTTCCGCCTATCGAACCGTCTCGTATACTATGAGGGACGGATCACATAAACAACACGAATCTGCAAAGTACTGGGCACTACGCCGTGAGTACCGGCTGCCCCGCACTCTGAGCTCCTCAAGCCAATCGCAAAAGGAAGGAACCGAAATATGCTGACTGGCGAGCAAATAACACATTTTCATGCCTTGGGCTTTGTCAAAGTGGAAGGCGCGCTCACGTCGGAAGAGGTCGATGAATTCTCCTGGCGGTTCGACGAAATCATCGCCCGTGGTGAGACACAGGGCGATAGCTCGGAGGCAGGGGCGCGAATCTTCCCGGACGGGCACCGCGTCATCCTCCCGCTGATAGAGGCCGACCCATACTTCTACAACCTTCTCGATCATCCCAACCTAGCCGCAATTGCCGAAGACCTGCTCGGTGAAGATTGCATCTTCTACGGCAGTTCAGACGGCCAGATCCACGACGGAGATACAAACTGGCATCGCGATGGCGGCTCCCCCGAACCTGCAATCGAGGCCAAGCTGACCTTCTATCTGGACGAGGTAGCGCCCGGGGAAGGTTGCCTCAGCTTCATCCCCGGCAGCCACCTGTGGCCCCTCCATTACAACGACCTCGAAAAGCAGATCGGCGAACGTGTCCTCGGCTATGAGACGCAGGACTTCCCTGGACGCTACGACCTGCCCGCCAACAAAGGAGACGTAATCGCCTTCCAGACGCGCATCTGGCACTCCTCCTGGGGAGGAGGCGCCAACCGGCGTCAGATGGCCTGGATGATGCGCACAGCGCCCCGTATGCAATGGGAAATCGACCACATCGCCAACTTCAACAAGTGGTACTCCGAGAAATGGTCGAAAAAGACTGGTAGGCTCGTCTCCGACCGGCTGTTCGAAACCGCAGACCCGCGGCGAATGAAGAAAATACAACTCCTCAAAGATCTGGGAGTGTGAGCCTGCCCCTATCCAACCTGGTCCGGGATCTTCCGGTCAATCCCCCGTCTGCGTGCCGTTACATCTCCATGAAAGCAGCCCGCCCAATGCTGCCGGCAGAGCACGGAAAGAACCTGGGATCGTTCGCTGCCTGACCGGTGCAGGACGCTCCGACCATCCCCGCATTAGGCAAGTCGCATGAGGCGCCCCGCGCCAATCGCCAGGGCGCAGGCAGGCCGGGAGACCCAATCGTATACCTATGGCCGAGACCAAACCATGCCCACTTCGCGACTAAATCTGAAGCAGCCAGAGCGCCCTCTCCGACTACTAACTACTGACTACTGACTGCTGCCGTTATGGGCGGTCGGGCCTATTCGGCCCTCCCTTGTGCGGGGGCTCCGCCCCCGCAACGCCCCCTCTCCTACAACATGCCTCGCCGACCTGGTGTCTCTATTCGTACCAGGTGCCTAATCGAAAGTGTCCAGCCAGACCACTTCCCGCCTGTCCCCCGCAGACAACACTGCGGCACTCTCTCCTCGCCCGCCTGCCTGCCCTGCGTTTCACCAAGAACCTGTAAACGATTTCCGCCACCGCTGGCTTCGATTCCCCGCCAGACTGTTCCCACCCCTAAACTGGGATGCACCCCTGTCCTTTGGGTGCATCCCGTTCCGTTGTCTCCCTGCAGCCCGCCCTCTCATCCCGCGCAGAATCCTTCATCCAACAGACACCAACCGGTCGCCTGCCATCCTGAAAATCCATTTCAATCCTGAAAATCCTGATTCAGACAACGACCACCCCAATACTGGGATGCACCCGTATATTTTCACTACCTTGACAACACTTGAACGCCTACACTACAATTCCCTCCAGCCTTCACTACTGCAGCTTCTTGCTTCGACAAAGCTGAACCTTCCCGTTTTCTTACCGCACTATCACTTTCCGCTATCAGCCCAATAGGAGCAACAAGAATGTCAATGCAACAAAAAGTGACTCGCCGCGATCTCCTGCGCACCGCCGGTCTGGGCACCGCCGGCCTCGCACTCGCCGCCTGCGCCGCCCCCGTAGCCCCCGCCGGAGGCGACTCCGCTGCCGAATCCGCAGCAGCACCCGCCCAAGAGCCCGTCAACGTCACCCTGATCTCCTGGTGGAACCATCCCTTCCGCGACCTCTTGCCCGCCTTTAACGATCTTCACCCCGATATCCAGGTCGAATTCATCGACTCGGGCACGGGGTACAGTGAGAAGGTCATGACCGCCATGGTCTCCGGCTCCGAACTGACCGACATTGTCGGCAGCCAGGATTACAACCTTCCCCTTTGGGCCGCAACCGGAGGCATGGCCGACCTCACCGACCTCATGGCCCCCCACGAGGACAGAATCGTCCCTTACAAGCTCAACCATGGCGTCCATGA
>DAOUHY010000090.1:0-17430 GCA_034428435.1 Caldilineaceae bacterium
ACCGGGTGTCTCCATCTGTGACGAGTGCCTAATCGAAGGTGTCTAGCCAGACCACGTCCCGCCAGTCCCCCGCAGACAACACTGCGGCACTCTCTCCTCGCCCCCGTGCCTGCCCTGTGATTCTCCAAAAGCCTGTAAACGATCTCAGCCACCGCTGGCATGGATTCCCCGCCAGACTGTTCCCACCCCAAAATGGGCTATCCCCGACTGATTTCAGCCCTTTGACACGAATGAGAAATTCAATTAACATGGCTACCGGCTGACGATGAGATACCACCGTGACCTGCTGCGTCTACTCTCCATTCGGCCTTCGGAGGCGAACTCGTTAGCCCTTCTGCACTCTTCTTCCGGACACACTTTCGCTTGGCAAATGAAATCTGCTACCCCCTTTGCCCATCAACTGTGTTCAGCGAACATGCCATGTGCAAATCCAATTTGAGGCCGTTGCCGTTCGATCAACGAGGTGTACCACTCTTGATAGCCTCCGTTAAGCGACTCAGCCCGTCAGCACCGCGGCGGGCGAGGAGGGACTGACGAAGTCCTCACTGAGGACTTGGTGTGACGCACATTCCCCACCTATCGTTGAGCAGACTAAAGATTTCATACGAAAGGAGGTGGTTGACGGGAAACGAGGAAACTGCTCTTGTTGCGGTGGCATCACTTTGACGCCGCCACTTCATCAGATCCAGGCAGGATTTCACTGCGCGCCCCTTTCAGGCGCACCCACTACGCAAGGAGTGAAAAGCATGTCGAGAATTCGATGGCAGATTCTGATAGGCCTCGTCCTGGTCCTTGGCATCTCGCTCACCGCCTGTGTCGCGCCGGCAGCCCCGGCCGGAGATGGTGGCGATATGGCGGACAGCGGCGACATGATGCCCGAAGTCATGCTGCCCGATGACGCAGCCGAAGACCAGATCCTGAACGTCGTCTTTGAAGGCGGCTGCGGCTCCGGTCCCTTCCCGGGCATCGACTACGGCAGCCCCTGTAACTTCGGCCACATGTTCTATCCGCCTTTCCTGGTGGACATTGAAGGTAACGTATCGGCCGGCCTCTTTACCACCGACTGGGAAGTGAACGACGACTTCACCGAGTACATCTTCCATATCCAGGAAGAGGCGGTTTGGTCCGACGGCAAGTCCATCACCGCCCAGGACGCGCTCGACTGGTGGAACTACATCTTCCACTCCGACCGCAACTCCTGGCCCCGCAACTTCGTGATGGGCGCGGTCAAGGGCATTGACGAGTTCGCCGCCGGCGAAACCGAGACAATCGGGGGCCTCACAGCGCTGGATGACAAGACCCTTAAGGTCGAACTCTGGCGTCCCGAGAGTTCCCTGCCTCAGCTGTGGGGTTTCCGCGAGGCGGCTCCCGCCCGCTTTGATCAGTATGCCGATCTTTTGGAACGAGCCGACGAATTTAATGACGCCCGAGATTGGCGCGGCGCGATGGCCGAACGCTTCTTCCAGGGTGAGAACGCAGCCGACCTGATCGTCAGCGGCCCCTTCAAGCCTGTACACCTGTCTCCGGAACCGGACGCCATCTACCGCTTCGAACGCAATCCAAATTGGTGGGGTGATCCGCCCCTCTTGGACGGCATCGAAGCCACCACCATTCGTGACTTCCAGACGATGCTCCTCATGTTCGAGAACGAGGAGATCGACCTTGCCCTGAATCTCGCTGGTCCGCCCGCAGTGCTCCTGCGCCAAAACCAGCCCGACGTGTTCCGTGAAATTCCCGTCTCCGCATTCTGGGCCATGTACTTCGTCACCGAGCAGGAACCTGCGGACGACACAAACTTGCGCCGCGCACTGATGTCTGCCATCGAGTGGGATAGAGTCGCCGAAATCGCTTGGGAAGGCGAGCAGGCCCCTAGCAACGCAGGCAGCCCGATGGCGCCCGCCTACCAGTGCTACGACCCCAACTTCCAGCCCTATCCCTTCAACCCCGAAAGGGCCGCAGAATTCCTGGCCGAGTCGAAGTATGGGCCTACCGGCGAAACAGTGCCCAAGATTCGCATCCTGACCGGCGGGAGCGATCCGCCCCGCATCCGCGCTGCCCAGATCATCCAGGAAATGTGGCGCGTTAACCTCGGCATCGAGGACGTCGAGATCAAGAACGCCGAAGCCGAGTTTGTCGACGGTGAAGGACTGGTTGCAATACGCGTAACCAGCGGTGGCTCCTTCATCCCGCGCCCGCCCTACCTGCTGGAAGCGATTGCTCACACTCGTGGCGGCTCTTACCAGTCCTGGACGAACTACACCGAAGAAGGCTGGGACGAAGAGATCGATGCTCTTCTCTCAATGGATCCCGGCGCCGCCGACTTCTGCGAGCGCTCGCTGGCCATGCTTGAGAAGTTCACCGACGCTGCGCTCGTAATTCCGACTGGTTACATCCGTGGCTGGTATCAGATTCAGCCGTGGGTCGGCGGCTATAGCCAGAGCCGCATCAGCTTCTGGCATAACATGACCGAAACCTACCGCAAAGAGCGCTAATCTGTAAGGAAAATCGGTCTATGGCCGGTCTCCCCATCGGAACCGGCCATTGACCGATTGACACGACCAACTAATCGCGAACCACTTGTCACCGGGAATTGAGACGTGACCCGCTACTTTTCCATGCGGCTGCTGATCATCATCCCATCGCTTTTTGCGACGTTGATGATCGTCTTCTTGCTGGGCTATCTCGGCCCAATCGATCCGGTCACAATTCTTCGCTCACAGTGGGCCGCTCAGGGTATCTACCTCAACGAGGAGGAAGTGGCCGATCTGCGCAGCCAGTACGGGCTCGATAGACCGTTTCACGTGCAATTCGGCACCTACATGGGCAATCTTCTCAAGGGCCATTTCGGCTACTCCTTTCTGGACGCCGCCCCGATCTGGCCTCGTATCAAACGCGCCCTACCAGTTTCCGGCCAGTTGGCGGCCGGTGTGCTTGTAATTATGGCGGTCTTTGGGATCCCTTTAGGCGTAATCGCGGCCCGATTTCACAATACCTGGGTGGATTATATTATCGTTAGCGGCAGCCTGTTCTTTTGGTCGATTCCGACCTATGTCCTTGTGCCGGTGGCGCTGATCGTCATGGTCCTGTGGTTGGACGTCATGAACGTTCCACGGGGATGGAAAGGCATTATGCATCCTTCCTATTTTTTGGCCGCCGCGATCATCTCCACACGTTCCCTCGTGGGAGTGATCCGCCAGACTCGCGGCGGCATGTTGGAAGTAATGCAGAATGACTATGTCCGCACCGCACGCGCCAAAGGCTTGAACGAAGTCATTGTCATGGGCCGCCACGTCGCCCGCAACGCACTTATTCCGGTTGTGACCTCTCTCGGTCTACTGGTGGACGACTTCATGTGGGGCGCGGTCTTCCTCGAACTGGCGTTCAACCTGCCCGGACTGGGGCGGCTCTTTCAGCAAGGGCTGTCCGGACGGGACTTCAACATGATCAATGGTGTCGTACTTTTCACCGCAGGTCTGACCATGGCCATAAACCTGATCGTGGATCTGATCTATCCCGTCCTTGATCCCCGCGTCGTATACGATTAGAGCAAATTAGGCACTGCGGGGAATGGGCTGGAATGCTGTCCCTCGCAATGGCTCCTAATAGCGGACGGGAAATGCAAAGAGGGAACAAGGATGGCTCAAACAGAAGCTGACAATGCAGAGGATCTGTCGCTTCAGCTGGAAGTCCAGCAACGAAAGACTCGCGGCCTGTGGAGCGATGCCTTTCGGCGTATGATACGAAACCGACTGTCGATGGCAGGGCTTTTCATCTTTCTGCTTCTCTTTATTACAGCCATCTTCGGGCCGTTTCTGGCTCCATACCCCTACATGCTCCAGGACCTCGACCGGGTCGCAGAAGGTCCAAGTACCGATTACCTGCTGGGGACCGATGACCTGGGGCGTGACATGTTGAGCCGCATCATGTGGGGCGCCCGTACGGCCGGCCTCGTCGCCATCATCTCCACAGTCTTTAGCCTCTTGCTGGGCATGCTTCTGGGGGCCGTCGCCGCGTATGCCGGCAACTGGGTCGACTGGCTCATTGGCCGCGCCATCGACGTTACGATGTCGATCCCGCAGCTCCTCTTTGCTTCGCTCATCGCTGCTACATTCCGTAAGCCGGTCGCCGATTGGGTCGACTCGATGTACGAGACAACGGGCCTGGAGTTTTTCGCTACCCCGACTTACGTCGATCTGATCGTCGTATTTGGGGCACTCTCGTTGATTCAGTGGCCCGGCTACGCCCGTCTGATCAGAGGACAGATCTTCTCGCTGCGCGAAAAGGAGTTTATCGAGGCTGCCCGCGCAATAGGAGTCACGCAGAGCAAGATATTGCTGCGACATCTGATCCCAAACGCGCTCGGTCCTCTGATCGTTGCCGTTACCTTCGGCTTTAGCGCCGCCATCGTCGCCGAATCCGGCTTGAGTTTCCTGGGCGTTGGCGTTCAGCCGCCCCAGGCCAGTTGGGGCGCAATGATTAGTGACAACCAGTTGAGCTGGCGCTACCGCCCCTGGCTTGTCGCAGTTCCCGGCCTGACCATCGCCATCGTCTCAGTCGGCATTAACTTCCTGGGCGACGGCCTGAACGACGCCCTCAACCCGCGCCAGGCCGAATCATAACCCTCCCATTTTCGGGTCTGCCATTTCAGTCTTCCACGGTCCACCCTTGCGCGTTACATCAGATTCTCAGGAGCATTTCATGTACGATTGGACTGTGTTGAACCAGACCGTGAGCGAAACCCTCGCCGGCGGCAGTGTTGGCAAGCCCGTCTTCGTCCGCTGGACCGCGGCCGCAGCCCAGAAACCTCCCGAACTTAAACCTCTGCTGGCCGAGATGAGTGCCTATGCCGAATCCTGGTTGTCTGCCCGGCCCCGCCGGGTCTACGCTACCGGCTCTTCCGACGCAGGGCATCTATCGCTCGCGCTGGAATACGCAAACGGTCGGTCGGCCCTTCTGGCCATTTCCCTGGCCCACGATCAACCCTCCATGAATCTGATCATCCTCGGTGCACGCGGCGCTATCTATCAATCAGACGCCGAGGTCACTGCGCGTGCGGGGATTCTGGTCGCTGGCACGAACGAAAGACGGCAAAACGCATCGCTCTTGTCAACGCCGCGAATGGTGTCCGCAATCGATAAGTCACTCTTCACGAAACAGCCCGTACTGCTGTCCGCCGAAGGAGACCAACGATGACCAGCCATCAGTTCGGCGTCCTCCTGATCTCCGGCAGACTTACGCATCAGGAAAACTACGCCCTCAACCTGCGCGCCGATCCCCGCTGCACCCTTGTCGGCCTCACCGACGAAATGGACGTTTCCCCCGAGCGCGCCCAGTTGAACAGGCAGTTCGCCGAGGATCTGGACATCCCCTACTTGCCCGACCTCGACCAAGCCCTGGCCCGCGACGACGTGCATGTCGTCTCAATCTGTGCCGACCCCGAGCGCCGCGGCCGCATCGCCGCCCGCTGCGCCGCCGCCGGGAAGCACATCTACGTCGACAAGCCCATGACGCCCTACCTGTCGCACGCCGACGCCGTCGTGGCAGCCGTCGAACGCACCGGCGTGCGCAGCCAGATGTTCAGCTCCAACCACCAGCCATGGGTTGCTCAGGCCCTCCAGGTCGTCCAGTCAGGCGAACTGGGCGAGTTGACTGCCATCCACGTCGACAACCTGTTCGCCAAGGGGCCAAATGGTACGGCAACCCTGGGCTCGCCGCGAAAGGCAATCTATCCTCCTGTCATCTCCAACTTTGTCGACGCAAAAGCCGAACTGTACGCCATCGGCGTCTATGCGTTGGGATTCGTCTGCTTGATATCAGGTCGCGCCGTCGAAACCGTCTTCGGCAGCACCGCCAACTACTTTTTTGAAGCACACCAGCGCCGCAACATGGAAGACTTCGGTCTTCTTTCACTGACCTTGGAGGGCGGCCTGACCGCCACCATCACCGGCGGCCGCATTGGCTGGTCCAGCCACCCCGCTGGTGGTTCTAACCAGATCCACCTCATCGGCACCAAGGGATCGCTTTTTTTGAGTGCCAATCGACCGAGTCTGGAAATCCATAACGCTGACCCTCCCTGGACTGCCCCCGAGATCCATCCACGCGACCCCATGGGCTTCTGGCGCACAACCCAGGAAGAGGTCGGAGGCCAACCCAAGCGCACTTTGGCCCCACTGTCCAATGCCCTGGAAGGCCGCACTGACGCCAGCTACTTCATCGACTGCATTGTCGAAGAACGCGAGAGCGGGATGAACGCACGGCAGGCCGCCTACCTGACCGAAATCCTGCTGGCAGGGTATAAGTCCGCAGCCGAAGGGCGGGTAGTCAATTTGCCTTTGGCCCGTGATAGTGACTAAGCCCAGGGCACCCAAGCATAGCCATCTCTTCACCGAAAAGTTCGACCGCGTTTCACTTGTAGACCGCAGTAATTTCGCTTCAAAACTAGAGGAGCCTGATGACACAGTCCACTCGCCACTCAGCTGACTACCTGCAACGGATCAGCCGCGATCTCTTCGCGGCTTCGGGAGCTCCGGACGACATTGCGTCCACCGTCGCCGAGATCCTCGTCAACGCCAACCTCGCCGGCCACGACTCACACGGCGTCCAGTTCGTACCCATGTACCTGGACCGGATCGAAGACGGTGGCATCGACAACAAGGCCTACCCGGAAATCGTCCGCGAGAGCGCCAACACCATGCACGTCGACGGCAAAAAGGGCTTCGGCCACACGATGAGCCGCCAGGCAATGGACTGGGCCATCGAACGAGCCAGAAACTCCGCCGTCTGCTGCGTCACCTTCCAGAACACAACCCACATCGGCCGCGTGGGCGAATACGCCGAACAGGCAGCAAGGGCCGGCTGCATCACGCTGATAACGTTGGGTGGCGCCTCCGCAGCGGGTTCGCAGGTTGTCCCCTTTGGCGGCGCCCGCGGCGCCCTGGGCACCAACCCCATCGCAGTCGGCATCCCAACAGGCGATGACGCCCCCTTCGTAATCGACTTTGCTACCAGCGTCATCGCTGGAGGAAAGATTCTGGTAGCCCAGAGTAAGGGTCTTGACCTTCCTGAGGGCGCTATAGTCGACAGCGACGGCCACCCTACAACGAACCCTGAGGACTTCCGCAACGGCGGCTTCCTCTTGCCTTTCGGGGCACACAAGGGATACGCGCTCTCCCTGTTCTTCAGTCTCATGGGTGGGCTGGCCGGAGAATTCAACGCCGAGCTGACTTCCATGGCAGGGCTTTTCATGCAGGTCTACGACGTAAACGCCTTTACGCCCCTTGAGGGCTACCAAAGCAATGTCCGCGCGGTCCTGGACGCCATGAAGTCGATTCCGCCGGCCCCGGAATTCGACGAAGTGCTGGTCCCAGGTGACTTCGAACACCGCTCCCGGCAGCAGCGCCTGGCCGAGGGCATCGATGTCCCCGCGGAAACCTTCGCCAAAATCGAAGCCTGGGCCGACAAACTCAAGGTATCTCTTACCGAAGAACAATAGGAGGAACAGGCAGATGTCGCAGCGATATCGAGTTGGCGTGGTCGGTCTGTCAGGAATCGCAGCCAACCGTCCGTCTCCCGAACCGAACAATATATTGAAGACACCCAGCCCCTCTTCCCACCTCGGTGCCTACCACCTCAACCCCCAGACCGACGTTGTCGCCGTCTGCGATCTCAAAACGGAGCTCTTCGAAAAGGTGGCCGACACCTGGGGCCAGGAGTTCGGTGAGCTGGAAACCTACACCGACTACCGCGCCATGATCGAACGCGAAAACCTCGATATCGTCAGCGTCGTCACCTCGGACCACCGCCACACTGACATTGTAGTGGAGGCGGCCAACGCCGGCGTCAAGGGAATCATCTGCGAAAAGCCGTTCGCCACCTCAGTGGACGATTGCACGCGCATGATCGAAGCCTGCGAGGCCAACGGCGTTCTCATTGCCGTGGACCATACCAATCGCTGGGGCCCTCACTACGATGTCGCCAGGGAAGCGATCCGCAGCGGCTCAATAGGCGAAGTGCAGCGCATTGTCGCCACGCTCGGCGGCCCGCGCGCAATGATGTTCCGCAACGGCACACACCTTGTCGATGGCGTCTGCTTCTTTGCCGACTCGGAGCCGGCATGGGTCTTCGCCGAGCTGGAACCCGGCTACGACCACTATGACAGATATCTCGGCGACGGCGGCAAAGATCCCGCAACCGACCCCGCCGTCTCCGGCTACGTCCACTTCCGCAACGGCGTGCGCGCCTTCGTCAACGCCAACAAGTCACAGTTTGCCGCCAGCTTTACCTTCCAGGTCTACGGCGAAACCGCCATGCTCGACGTCCACAACAGCCGCGTCATCCGCCGCGACAGAAACAATAGCGAGTTCCTTCCCTTTGAAGCCCATCTGTACACCAGGATCCCGGCCTGCGTCGCCGACCTCATCGACGCCATCGAGAATGGCAGTGACCTGCTCAGCCCGGCCAGAGAGGCCAAGAAGACCGTAGAAATCCTGGTCGGCTTCCTCCAATCCCACGCCCGCGGCAACGTGCGCGTCGACCTGCCGCTGCCGCCGGGGCACTAAGGTCGATGCGAGCAGTCCCGGACGACAAGAAGTTCGTCATCGCAGACCAGAATAGCTACCCGGCCGACCTGGTCTGCCCCAACCCGCGCGGCTGGTACCATTCGGTCGCCAATATCGTCGCCACGCCCTCAGGCCTGGTCGCCGTCTATCGGCTCTCCGATTCCCACTCCGCCGTCAGCACCCACATCATGGTCGCCCACTCCACCGACCGCGGTCGCACCTGGCACGGCCACCGCTCCATCTCCCACCGCAACGTCTGGCAGCACAACAGCGTCTGGGTCGCCCCCCAGCTCAGCCGCCTGCGCGACGGACGTCTCGTCATCATCTGCGACCTCGGCCACCGCACCTCCGGCGACGACTGGCCCCGCCTCGCATTCTGGCAGCAGCCTCAGCGCGGCATGTCCAACCACCTCTTCTGGAGCGAAGACAACGGCCGCACTTGGAGCCAGCCCGTCCAATGTGACGACGTCGGCGGCGAACCCGGCTACATCGTCGACCTTACCGACGGAACCCTCGTCTACACCCGCACCGAGCCCATTGAAACCGACCTCTTCGAAATCCCGCCTCCTCCCGGTTACAATCGTTACCACCGCAACAACGCCGTCTTCTCCGATGATCGCGGCAAGACTTGGAACCGTACCGCCGCAATCTCTGACGACCCCTACCATAGTGACTCGGAAGTGGGCATCGTCGAACTCGATCCCGGCCACCTGCTTGCCATCACCCGCATCGGCTTCGCCAACGGCGCCTTCGGCCAGCCCAGCCGCCTGATCCACAGCTACGACTACGGCCGCACTTGGAACCAGCCCCAACTCGCCCCCTTCTACGGCCAGCGTACCGCCGTGCACAAACTGCGCTCCGGCAAGCTGCTCGTCACCTACCGCAACCGCTGGGGCGCCTTCGCCAGCTACGCCTTCCTCTGGGACGCAGCCGAGCAACTGGGTTTTGAACCCGCATCTTTCATCTGGGAAGAGTCCCGCTGCCGGCTTGAAAAGGGCTGCCTCACCTTGACGACAGACCGCGAGCCAGAGAACCAGGTATTCTTCTCACTCTACCCAGCGCTCACCAGCCGCGCCCGTGTGGAACTGGAGGCCGAGCTCCGTCTTGCCGATCGGTCCAGCGAAGGCTGCGACCTCTTCGCCGGCTGCCGCGTTCGCATCACCCCCCAGGAACTCTGCCTGACCGAGAGCAGCCAGGATGAAGCCGCCTTCCACAGCACGACAGGCTCGCCCGCGATCGGCAACGAGCCTCCCACGCTACCCGCCCACCGCATTCAGCTGGATACGACGCAGTGGCGCCGCTACAAGATCGTGCGCTCTGAACACGAGATCGCCGTCTACATCGATGGACGCCTTTGCCTGAATAAACCTTGTAGCATTCTCGGCGCCCGCTCAGTCCGCTTCGGCAGCAACCTGCGCGGCATCACGCACTGGCGGTCGGTCAGCGCCTTGGTCCGGAACCCGCACGGCCACACCATCAACTGGTCCTGGCACGCCGACTCCGGCACCTACCCCGACCAGTTCCGCCGCGACCGCATCGTCCGCCTCGACGCCACCGCCGACTCCGGCTACAGCAACTGGGACCAGTTCGAAGATGGCACGATCGTAATCGCAGACTACTCAAACGATGAATTCAGAGACGCCAACTGGACGTCTAGCGCCCAACCGATGATCAAGGCCTATATCGTCAGCGAAGAGGAGTTGACATGACAACATACCGAGCCGGTGTCATCGGCCATACCGGACGCGGCAACTACGGCCACAGCCTCGACACCGTCTACCTGGGCATGGAAGAAATCGACCTTGTCGCCGTCGCCGATGCCGACCCCGAAGGTCTGGCCTCCGCCGGCGAGCGCCTCAGCGTGGACTCCGCAAACTGCTATCAGGACTACCGCCACATGCTGGCACAGGAGCAGCTCGACATCGTCAGCGTCGCCCCCCGCTGGATGGACCAGAAACATGACCTGGTCATCGCCGCCGCCGAGTCCGGTGCGCGCGGCATATTCTGCGAAAAGCCCTTCGCGCCAACACTGGCGGAGGCCGACGCCATGATCGCAGCCTGCGACCGTGCCGGCACGAAGATAGCAGTCTCGCACCAGGGCCGCGTCGGCCAGATTGCCCACAAAACCAAAGAACTGTTGGCCGATGGCGCTGTTGGCGAAGTCAAAGAGGTCATCAGCGGCGGCAAACAGGACCACCGCGGCGGCGGCCAGGACCTGATGGTCCTCGGCACCCACTCCCTCGACATGCTCTGCTTCCTCTTCGGCCATCCCCGCTGGGTACAGGCCTACGTCCTCCAGGACGGCAGAGACGCCGGACCCGACGACGCCCGCCAGGGCGACGAAGAGATCGGTCCCATCCTCGGCAACCACTTGGAAGCCACATACGCCTTCGACAACGGCATCATGGCCACATTCCACTCGCACCGCCGCCAAGTGCGCCCGGGCCCCCGGCCCGGCGGTCTTGAAATCCACGGGACCGAGGGAATCTTGCTCCAACGCGACGGCTACCTCCTGCACTGCCCCCATCCCAACTGGAACCCGGTCATGGCCGAACCCGCCTGGAAAGTAGTCCTGAAACCGAGTAACCCCGGCTTCAATACGCTCAACGCCTACATGGTCCGCGACCTGATCGCTGCCTTCGAAGAAGGGCGCGAACCGATCTCCAGCGGACGCGACGCCCGCTGGGCCCTTGAGATGATACTTGGCGTCTACACTGCCCACCGCCACGGCCGCACACCCTTGCCGCTGGCCGATCGCGAACATCCGCTACGCGACTGGGTCTGAATCTGGCTATCTTCATATCCCCAGAACTATCTTTCGTGTAGCCCTGCAAAGATTCACTGAGACGAAGTCCCACAATGCCCAACACAACGGAAAACGCACCATGAAACGCATCAACCAGATTATCGAACTTCGCGAAGCCGGCCAGCCCGTCTACTGGGACGGTGGCCGCACCCTCACCTACGAAGGCGGCGTCAAGTCAGGACAGACCCATGCCGACTGGCTCGTCATCGGCATCGAGCACCAGCCCTTCGACGTCGCCGGCCTCAACGCCTTCATGCGCGGCCTCGTCGACGGCGGACCGACCCGCACCGGCCACCGCACGCCCCCTGTTCTCGTCACCCTCCCCTTCGACGGCGTCGACGAGTACGTCGTGCGCAACAACGCCTGGATGATCAAGCAGGTCCTCGCCACCGGCATTCACGGCATCCTGCTCTGCCACGTCGAAACACCCGGCGCCGTCAAAGAGTTCGTCGAGTGGGTGCGCTTCCCCTTCCACACCCACGGCGTCGGCGAAGGCCTCGACATGGGCCGCCGCGGCTCCGGCGGACAGGACAACGCCGCCCACGTCTGGGGCGTCTCCACCCAGGAATACCTGCGCAAGGCCGACGTCTGGCCGCTCAATCCGGACGGTGAATTGATTCTCGGCATCAAGATCGAAAACATCCGCGCCCTCGCCAACGCCGAGGCCAGCACTGCAGTCCCCGGCATCGCCTTCGCCGAATGGGGCCCCTCCGACATGCGCATGACCTTCGGCTACGACACCGTCCGCACGCCCGAAAACACCGAAGAGGGCGATCTCAAAGCAGCCCGCGACCGCGTCTTCGCCGCCTGCAGAGCCGCCAACATCGGCTTCCTCGACGGCGTCGACGCCAGCAATGTCGCCGCCAGGATCGACGAAGGTATCACCTTCCCCGCCGGCGACGAAGCTGCCGCAATCGCCGGGCGCCGCCATACCGGCCGCACTTTCGACTGAGGAAGCAAAGCCTCAGGAAAACAGAAGAATTAGCTCACGTCAGCAGTTACAAAGCTGGCGCCAACACACTAATCTTTCTTCATCCTCTTCACATCCGACACGTTCTGTGCCGGTCTGAGAAGAGCGGGCTGTCTCCCGCGCTCACAAGCCCATAGACCCCAAGACTCTTCTCTAGCTCCTGGCCGTCAATCGCCCGGAACCAGCTCACATCAGGCAGTTTCAGCTTGCTTGACAAGCCAACATCGTAAGTGATATACCATATCGTGTATATTGCTCCACGGTGTACGCTTTGTAGCCAAACGAGTTCCAGCAACGACAATCAAAGGTACAATGAAAAGGAGGTAGAGAATGTCTTCCCTTAGGAACGTAGCACTTCTTCTCGTCCTGGCTCTCATTGTAGTCGCCTGTGCCCCGGCGCCGGCTGCCCCGGCCGCCGACCAACCGGCCGATACAATGGCTGAGGCGCCGGCAGAGACCACCACCGGCGACGACATCTGCCCTGCCCGCGGCGGCACCCTCACTCTTGACTTTAGTTCAAGGGCCTTGGTGGTTCCGATTTGGGGCTGGGGCTACGAGCAGCAGAAGCTCGTCTTCGGCAAACTGGTCCGCACCGGCACCGATAACGTACCCCATCCCGACCTGGCCGAAAGCTGGGAAATCAGCGACGACGCCACCGAATTCACCTTCCACCTGCGTCAGGGCGTCAAGTGGCATGACGGTGAGGACTTCACCGCCGATGACGTGGCCTTCACCTGGACGTGGCACAACGACCTTGACAGCCCCTGGGTGAACCCTGCCCAGCCCGGCAACTGGATTGCAATCAAGGGTTCCCTTGACTACCTGGATGGCAAGACCGACTCAATCGAGGGAATCGAAGTCATCGACGATCACACGATTCGCCTCACCCTCGCAGAGCCGGACGTCAGCTACTTTTCCCGCTTCATCGGCAGCATCAACATCCTGCCCGAGCACATCTACAGCCAGTGGCGCGTGCCCGACCTCAAGGATGCTGGCAATCCACTCTGGTTTACTAGCGAGACCCAGATCGGCACAGGGCCCTTCAAGTTTGTGGATGGCAAGAAAGACGAGTACTTCCGCCTGGCGCGCAACGATGACTACTGGGAAGGCGCGCCCTGCCTCGATGGCATCCTGTTCCAGAACATGGGCCCGCCCGACACCCAGTTCATCGCCCTCCAAAAGGGTGAGTTGGATCTCATGAAGGTCGAAGGCAACTTCTATCAGCAGGCCCAGGAATTGCCTGGCATTGACGTACAGACCCAGCGTCTGAACTACATCAGCGTCTTTGTCGGCAATCTCAGCCAGCCCGCCTTCTGGGACAAGCGCGTTCGCATGGCCATCAGCCACGCCATCAACCGCCAGGAGATCGGCGATGCCGTTTACTTCGGCCTGCGCGAACCGTGGCACACCTTCTCCTTCGTCGACGGTTGGACCAACGATGAAGTGCCCACCTATTCCTACGACCCCGAGAAAGCCATGGCCCTGCTGGCCGAAGCCGCCGCAGACGGCGTCTGGGATCCCGAAAAAGAGCACGAGCTGATCTACTACCATACGGGCACCGAGGCCAAAAACTTCATGTTGCTGATGCAGAAATACCTCGGCGAGGTGGGGATCAACATCAAAGTCATCCATGTTCCCAACGAAGCCTGGAACGACAGAGTGGCCCAAAACCTGCACTCCTTTTCCCATGCCGGCTGGGGCAATCCCGTCGACCTGCACGGCTACTATCGTACCTACCGCTGTGACAACCCGCCGGCCCAACGAGACGTAGTCTGGCCGACCGACGGCTCTCTCGACGCCGTATGTGCTCAGATTGATGACCTGTTTATCCAGGCCAAAGAGACCGGCGGTACCGAGGACCGCAAGGCCCTCTACAACGAGATTCAGCAGATCATCGCCGAAAACGTGATCGGATACATCCCGCTCCACCGCTACCACATGGGTTATGCGATCAGCAAGAATGTCGGCGGCATGGATGAATACGCGTTGGGTGGAATGCACGACTACCAGTGGTCGAAGCTCAACGCCCATCTTTGGTACAAGATGGAAGAGTAGATCTCTTGCCCCTTCGTCCCACTCTGCTTGTCACCTGCAAGCAGAGTGGGATGCACCTTGGCGCCCGCCTTAGATCCTCCTGATATCCAACCATGACCAGATATATCATTCGCCGCCTTCTGATCGCTGTCCCAGTCTTGTGGGGCATCATCACCCTCACATTCATAATCAGCGAAATCATGCCCGGCGACTATGTCGACGCCCTCGTCCCCCCTGGTCTCAGACTGGAACTGGGCGTAGATGAGGCGCAGCTCCAACGGCTGCGCGAGTCATACGGGCTGGACAAACCGGTCTTCGTACGCTACTTGATCTGGTTGCGTGAACTAATACTGCACGGCAACCTCGGCTATTCCTTTGTCACCGGCCAGCCGGCGCTGCAGGAGATGGCCCAGGTGTTGCCTGCAACGCTGCAACTCTCCGTCGTTACGATTCTCTTTTCCCTCGTCGTCGGTACCTCCCTGGGTATCATCTCAGCCATCAAGCAGTATTCCGTTCTCGACCATCTTCTCACCTTGCAGGCCTTCGTCTGGATATCTACGCCCGGTTTTGTATTCGCCATCATCGCCCTCTACCTGTTCTCACTAAAGTTACCCCTCTTCCCGACCGGCGGCAGGGCGCCGCTCGACGGTCCCGACAACTTTCTCGTCCGTCTCCACTATCTGGCGCTGCCCGCGCTGGTTCTCGGCTTCGAGGGGCTGGCCGGCCATATGCGCTATGCGCGCGCCAGCCTGTTGGAGGCTCTCGGCGCCGACTACGTCCGCACCGCCCGTGCAAAAGGCCTGCCTGAACGCTCCGTCTATCTGGGCCACGCCTTTCGCAACTCGCTGCTGCCGGTCATCACCATCGTCGGCCTCTCCCTTCCGGGCATTATCGGCGGCTCATTCATAATCGAGACAATCTTCGTCTGGCCCGGCATGGGCAAACTGGGCATGGAGTCGATCTTCATGCGCAACCAGCCCATGATCATGGCCATGAACCTGATCGGTTCTTCGATGGTGCTGTTCGCCAATCTCCTGGCCGACATCACCTATGCCTGGGCCGATCCCAGGATCCGCTACGAGTAAGGTGCGTAGTATGGTCGATTCCACAGCCACGCCGGCAGACGGCGCACACGACGCGCAGCAGCCGGTTTCATCGCAGATTTCGCCCGACACATGGCAAGCCTTGCCCAAGGCTGAGAACCGCTCCCTGCGCCGCTTTCGCCGCCACCGTCTGGCTGTCTTAGGTTTGGCAGCTCTGTCCCTTTTTGCGTTGGTCGCCATACTTGCGCCATTTGTAACCTTCTACGATCCCAACGGCATCGACCTGACCGTGATGCGGCAGGCGCCCTCTCCGGCTCATGTACTGGGAACCGACCCGCTCGGTCGAGATGTCTGGACGCGCCTGGCGTATGGCACCCGGGTCTCACTCGCCGTCGGCCTCGTCGCCGTCAGTATCTATACCACCATCGGCGTCGTCCTCGGAGGACTCGCCGGATACTTCGGCGGCCGCGTCGACATGGTGCTGAGTCGCTTTACCGACGTCATGATGTGCTTCCCCTCCTTCATGCTCATCGTCACCGTCGCCGTCGTCCTGCCCCCCAACATCTTCAATGTCATGATTATCATCGGGATCTTTGGCTGGACTGGCATAATGCGCCATGTGCGCGCCCAGTTTCTTACGCTGCGCGAGCGGGACTTCGTGCTCGCCGCGCGCTGTGTCGGCGTGAGCAGTGGCCGCATCGTCTTCCGTCACATCCTCCCCAATGCGATCGCTCCGGTGGTTGTGGCGGCCACCATGGGGCTGGCCGGGGCCATCATGACCGAGTCCGCTTTGAGCTTCCTCGGCCTGGGCGTCCAGGAGCCGATGTCCAGCTGGGGAAGCATGCTGCAGGACGCCATGTCGCTGCCCATCCTGCAGACGATGCCCTGGCTGTGGTTGCCATCGGCCGTTGCCATCGCCATCACCACACTTTCAGTGAACTTCGTCGGCGATGCACTGCGCGACGCGCTCGATCCCCACATGAGCCTGGATTAACTTTCTGTATCGTAACCCGGCGTCTCGATACCTTTAAGCCGCATCCCGATTCGCCATTTCGAGTCCGGAGCCACCTCCCTTACCGCCAGGAGATTCGCCTTTGAGTACACCACCATGTGCTCCATTTGAACGTGATGACCATACAATTGCGTTGTTCCATTTAGACGAGGGCGAGGGCAACCAGACCACCGACGCATGCGGCGACACACAACTCACCCTCCACGCCCATCGCCAGGCGCAGTGGGGCGCGCATCCGGGCTTCGGCGCCTGCGCCCGCTTCGATCTCCGCACCGACGACGCCAACCTGCTTGTCGGGCCCGCCAACAACGACAAGCTCCACCTCCGGCCCTGCACCTCGGAGTGGACGGTCGAAGCCTGGGTGCGCTACACCGGCACAGGCGGCCTCGAAGAAGGACACACCTATGTCAACATCTGCGGGACCGAAGACGAAGGGCTGGGCCTCCCCATCGGTATGCGCGGCGGCTGGAACTTCTCCCTTCACAGCTTTACACGCCCCGGCACCTTGCATGACGGGCTCTACCCCGCCGCCCGCTTCATGGGCTCCCCTCGCGGTCGCGATCCCAATCACGACACCAGCGCACTCCTCCTCCAAAACGCCAAAGCCGGCGGCTGGACAAGCGCCGACCCACCCAGGATCAAAGACAACAACTGGCACCATGTTGCTTGGCAGTTTCGCTATTTAGACCAGACGCACTTCTTCTTTCTCGACGGGCAGCTCATCCGCCGCGTCCAGCTCCCACTCCCCAACGATCTGCAGGGACGCGTTGTCAACGATGCCGAAAACGTCGGCGTCCCCTTCGTCGTTGGCGGTTTCATCCACTCCCAGGACCCGCCGAAACTCCCGGCGTTCGGCACTTTCGAAGGCGAAATCGACGAGATCCGCATCTCCAGCATCATGCGCTACCCGGTAGCGGATCGGCTGTCAATCGTCCGCCGCGAACTGCCCCCGGCTACCTGCAATGCCCCGTACTCGGTTCAATTCTCGGCCGACGCAGCCAGTGGCC
>DAOUHY010000091.1:0-2238 GCA_034428435.1 Caldilineaceae bacterium
GGGTATGGACAAGGTGATGATCTATCGTCTCGTCAACGGACGACTCGTCGCCAACGACCCCGACCACATTTCCGTGCAAGGTGGAGCCGGCCCCCGCCACTTTGACTTTCACCCCAACGGACGCAACGCTTACATCATCAACGAACTGGACCTGACAGTAACCGTATGCGCCTTCGATCCCGGCACCGGCGCACTCGACGCCATCCAGACGATCTCAACCCTCCCTGACGACGTCGACGACAAGACCGGACTCAGTACCGCCGACATTCACGTTTCCGCCGATGGCCGCTTCGTCTACGGCTCGAACCGCCACCACAACACGCTTGCCATCTTCTCGGTCGACCAGGACAGCGGCCGCCTCACCGCCATCGGTCATGCCTCGACTCGGGGCCAGACGCCCCGTAACTTCACCATCGACCCAACCGGCGCCTGGGTTCTCGCCGCCAACCAGGATTCCGACGACATCTGCGTCTTCAGTCGCGATGCAGACAGCGGCCAGCTCACGCCAGTCGGCGACATGGTATGGGCGCCCATGGCCGTCTGCCTGCTTTTCGGCCCGTAAGTTTCAAAGAGATTTCATTCCAATCAGCCACAAACTGTAGGGGCACCCCTTGTGGGTGCCCTCGTACGCGCCACGACTCCCAGACCTCGCCTACCCGCCGTCCCCCGTAGGGGCACCCCTTGTGGGTGCCCTGATCGTTGCCACCGCCGCGGTCGCTGGCTGGCAGACGAAAACAACACCGAACCTACCGTAGGGGCACCCCCTGTGGGTGCCCTGATCGTTACACCCGCAAAGCCCTTCCCCAATAGGCGCTTGGCGAAACTTCGTCTCCTTCGTCGAATAACCGTATAATAGACCCGAAAATGTCGGTCCCGACAAACGTATTCGACGCTTAGCCACTTTCAAAGGATCGCCCCTTGCAATTCGGTATCTTCTACGAACACCAGCTCCCCCGCCCTTGGGCCGAGGACAGCGAACACCGTCTCCTCAAGGAGGCCCTCGATCAGGTCGAGCTTGCCGACCGTCTCGGCATCGACTACGCCTGGGAAGTCGAGCATCACTTCCTGGAAGAGTACTCCCACTCCTCCGCGCCCGAGGTCTTCCTGGCCGCCTGCAGCCAGCGCACCCGCCAGATCCGCCTCGGCCACGGCATCGTGCTCATGCCCAGCAACTTCAACCACCCCGCCCGCATCGCCGAGCGCATCGCCACCCTCGACCTCATCAGCGACGGCCGCGTAGAATGGGGCACCGGCTCCTCAAGCAGCCGCAGCGAGCTCGAAGGCTTCGGTATCGACCCGGAGCAGAAGCATCTGATGTGGGAAGAGTCGGTCCGCGAGGCGGCCAAAATGATGGTCATGGAACCGTACGCCGGCTTCGACGGCGCGAGCTTCTCCATGCCGCCCCGCAACGTCGTCCCCAAGCCCCTCCAGAAGCCGCACCCGCCCCTCTGGCTGGCCTGTTCCAACCGCGACACGATCAAGATCGCAGCCCGCTACGGCATGGGCGCGCTGACCTTCGCCTTCATCGATCCCGCCAGCGCCGCCCACTGGGTCGAGGAGTACTACGACACTTTCGAGCGCGAGTGCAACCCAATCGGCCGCGCCGTTAATCCCAATCTCGCCATCGTAGCCGGTTTCATGCTCCACGAAGACGGCGCCGAGGCCGAGCGCCGTGGCGCCCGCAACTTTCAGTTCTTCGGCTACGCCCTCAGCCACTTCTACATCATCGGCAGCCACGTCCCCGGCGAATTCGACATCTGGCAGGACTTCCAGCGCAACATGCCCGAGAAATACGAACCCTCAGCCGGAATCGGCACACCCTCCCAGGTGGCCCAAAATCTGGAAGCTCTGGAGAACGCCGGCGTAGATCAGGTCGTCTTCGTCCAACAGGCCGGCAACAACCGCCACGAGCACATCTGCGAATCACTCGAACTCTTCGCCGATCAGGTGATGCCCGCCTTCAAAGACCGCCACGAAGACCGCCAAAAGCGCAAACTGGAAAAGCTGGAACCCGCCATCGGAAGGGCCATGCAACGCGTGCCCAACCTGCCACCGGTGGCCGGCCTGAAGCCGATGGACGCCTATCCGCTCATGGCGGCTAAAGCCGGTCAGGCCGAACAGCCCGAACGTCCCACCGAGGGCGACAATATCGTCACCGCGATCTCCGGTCGGGGTTGATCTTGGCCTGCACACCGGTCTGTTCCATTGGCGCCTCAAGTCGGCGCACATCGAATCTGG
>DAOUHY010000092.1:0-5269 GCA_034428435.1 Caldilineaceae bacterium
AACTGCTGGAGAAGATCATCGCGGAGGAGCGGCCGGATGCGCTGCTGCCGACGGTGGGCGGACAGACGGGCCTCAACCTGGCGGTGGCGCTGGCGGAGCAGGGCGTTCTCGATAGGCACGGCGTGGAGCTGATCGGGGCGAATCTGCGGGCGATGCAGGTGGCGGAGGACCGGGACCTGTTCAAGCGGGCGATGACGGAGGTGGGGCTGGAGTCGCCGCGCAGCCGCATCGCGCATACGCTGGAGGAGGCGCGGGAGATTTTCGAGACGGTGATTGGGCGCTTCCCGATTTTCATCCGCCCCAGTTTTACGCTGGGCGGCAGCGGCGCGGGTACGGTTTTTACGCAGGAGGAGTTTGACGAAAAGGTGTCGTGGGGGCTGCGCGAGAGCCCGGTGAATACGGTCCTGGTGGAGGAGTCGCTGATTGGCTGGAAGGAGTATGAGCTGGAGGTGATGCGGGACCGCGCGGACAATTACGTGGTGGTGTGCTCGATTGAGAATCTGGACCCGATGGGCGTTCACACGGGCGACAGCATCACGGTGGCGCCGTCGCAGACGCTGACGGACAAGGAGTACCAGCGGCTGCGGGACCAGGCACGGCTGGTGATGCGGGCGGTGGGCGTGGAGACGGGGGGCAGCAACGTACAGTTCGCGGTGGATCCGGATTCGGGGCGGGTGGTGGTAATCGAGATGAACCCGCGCGTGTCGCGTTCGAGCGCGCTGGCTTCGAAGGCGACCGGGTTCCCGATCGCGAAGCTGGCGGCGAAGCTGGCGGTCGGTTATACGCTAGATGAGTTGAAAAATGACATCACGCAGGAGACGGTGGCGGCGTTCGAGCCGTCGATCGACTACGTGGTGGTGAAGATCCCGCGCTGGGCGTTTGAGAAGTTTCCCGGCGTGGATCGGGAGCTGGGGCCGCAGATGAAGTCGGTGGGCGAGGTGATGGCGATTGGGCGCACGTTCAAGGAGGCGCTGCAGAAGGGTGTGCGCAGCCTGGAGATCGGGCGCGACGGGCTGGGTCCTCTGACGCGTGACAGTGATGGGCAGTTGAAGGGCTATGCATCCGACGCCTCGGCCGCGGAGTTGATGCGCGTTCCCAACCGGGACAGGCTTTTTGCGGTCTTCGAGCGTCTGCTGGAGGCCGAGCGGGGGGAGGGCACAGGAGCCGATGGCGGGGCCGCGGACGAGGCGGCGCTGCGCGAATGTTCGGAGATCTACGATCCGTGGTTTGTGGCGCAGATGCAGGAGATCGCGCGCTTCCAGGTTTCGATCGAGAGAGCGGGCCAGTTGGACGCGTGGACGATGCGGCAGGCGAAGCGGATGGGATTCAGCGACGCGCAGATTGCGCGCATTCTGAATGAAGCGAATGGCGAGGAGGACGGCGAGGAGAGAGGGGAGAGGAGAGAGGAGAGAGAGAACACCTCTCAGTCACCTCAGTTGAGCGAGGCTGATGTGCGGGGGTTGCGGGAGCGGCTGGGGGTTGTGCCGACATATCACCAGGTGGATACGTGCGCGGCGGAGTTTGCTGCGTATACGCCTTATCTTTACAGCAGTTATGAAAGCGAAGGGGAGGCGCCGCCGACGGCGCGGGACAAGGTGATCATTCTGGGCGGCGGGCCGAACCGGATTGGGCAGGGGATCGAGTTCGATTATTGCTGCTGCCATGCCAGTTTTGCGCTGCAGGAGATGGGGTTCGAGACGGTGATGATCAACTGCAACCCGGAGACGGTGAGCACTGATTACGACACGAGCGACCGGCTCTATTTTGAGCCGCTGACGCTGGAGGATGTGCTGCACATCTATCAGCGGGAGGCGGAGGGAGGGTCGCAGGTGAAGGTGCTGGTGCAGTATGGCGGTCAGACGCCGTTGAATCTGGCGGCGGGGCTGCAGGCTGCGGGCGTACCCATCGTGGGCACGCAGCCGGAGGCGATTGAGCTGGCGGAGGACCGCGAGCGGTTCAGCGCGCTGCTGGCTGAGCTGGCTATCCCGGCGCCGGACAGCGGGATCGCGCACAGCACGGGGCAGGCGCTGGCGATCGCGGCCCGCATCGGTTATCCGCTGGTGGTGCGGCCGTCGTACGTGCTGGGCGGGCGGGCGATGGCGGTCGTGGATGACGAGGCGAGTTTGCGCCACTACATGTCGCAGGCGGTGGACGTGGACAGGGAGATGACGACGAGCGGCCAGGAGGTTGCGATCCTGGTGGACAAGTTCCTGGAGGATGCCTACGAGGTGGACGTCGATGCCGTTGCCGACGGTGAGCGGGTGGTGATCGGGGGCATTCTGCAGCATATCGAAGAGGCGGGCATTCACAGCGGGGACAGCGCGTGTGTGCTGCCGCCCTACAAGATCAGCGGCTACCATCTGAGCATCATACGCGAGTACACGGAGAAGCTGGGGCTGGCGCTGGGTGTGCGGGGGCTGATGAACGTGCAGTACGCGATCAAGGATGACGTGGTGTACGTGATCGAGGTGAACCCGCGCGCCAGCCGGACGGTGCCGTTTGTGAGCAAGGCGACGGGCGTACCGCTGGCGAAGCTGGCGGCGTGGGTGATGGCCGGCAAGTCGCTGGAGGAGGTCGGGCTGCTGAAGGAGCCGGAGGTGCGGGGGTTCTTCGTCAAGGAGGCGGTGCTGCCGTGGAAGAAGCTGAGCGGCGCGGATACGCTGCTGGGGCCGGAGATGCGTTCGACCGGTGAGGTGATGGGGCATGCGCAGAATTTCGGGCACGCTTTTGCCAAGAGCCAACTGGGTGCTGAGTACCGGCTGCCTGTCGACGGCGGGGTGCTGATCACGGTGAACGACTACGACAAGGGTGCGGCGCTCAAGCTGGCGCGTGATTTCAGCCGTATGGGTTTCGACCTGTATGCGACGGCGGGGACGGCGGCGCTGATCCAGCGGGTGGGGCTGCCGGTGGTCGTGCTCAACAAGGCCGCGGCCATGGAGGTATCTCCTCACAGTTCAGGAAACGGCGCTTATACGACCCTGGACGCGATGCGGGACGGCAAGATCGGTCTGATCATCAACACGCCGCTGGGGCCGCACAGCCGCGCTGACGGACAGAGGATACGTACGCTGGCCACGCGCATGGAGATCCCGTTGATCACGACGCTTTCGGCGGCGCAGGCGGCGGTCAACGGCATCCGCGCGATGATGGCGGCCGAGTTGGATGTGCGCAGTCTGCAGGCGCACTATGACCGGGGGTACAGTTGATCACCCGGTTTTTTGGCAACTACTGAGCCATGTTCTGTGTGTGCTGTGTGCGGCCTGTCTGGAGGGAATATACCGTAGGTATTTCTGTAGCGGGCTCGCGATGGTCATAGCGGTGAACGTTGGGTATGTATGGGAGCTGCCTCGCCTGTCTTGCCTGCGCTGGCACATACTCGGAATCTGCCAAGACGCGGGGGCGAAGCCCGGCCGCCGCGGGTCGCCAAGGTCATATTGCCACACACTTGATGCGGCGGGGGTTGTAGGAGAGGGGGCGTTGCGGGGGCGGAGCCCCCGCACAAGGGAGGGCCGAATAGGCCCGACCGCCCGGAACTGCAGTAGTCAGTGGTCAGTGGTCAGTAGTCAGTGAAAGCGCAGATTGATGGGTGATTGACTTTGAGAGGAGTGAAGAGAAAGAAAACTGCGCTCGCGTTGTCCGGCGTCGCGCCCTGAATGAGGCTTAGTCGTTGCGTTTTTTGGAAGCTGGGCGGCGGCTGGCGAGAGAGCGCAGCAGGCCGGCGGCGCAGTCCAACCCCTCCACACACTTTCCACGGCGGAGAATATCATGACTTCAACGGAGAAAGCAGGGAAGAGCGTCTACCTGGCGAACCCGTACGGGTTCTCAGCACAGCAGCGGGAGTTGCTGCTGCCGCCGCTGATCGAGGCTGTGGCGGCGCTGGGGCTGGATGTGTGGGAGCCGTTTGCGCGCTCGGGCGGGAAGATTGACAGGACGAAGCCGGGTTGGGCGTATGACGTCGGTCAGCTTTGCTATCAGGATGTGCGGGAGGCGGATGCGATCTTTGCCGTGGTGAACGGTGTGCCGCCGGACGAGGGCGTGATGATCGAGATGGGGATGGCGGTCGCGCTGGGCAAGCCGACGTTTCTGTTCCGGGACGATTTTCGGAGTGTTGCCGATACGGAGGAGTATCCGCTGAATCTGATGCTGTTCACGGGGATGCCGCAGGAGGCGTGGGAGCTGCACTATTACAGGTCGGTGGAGGAGATTGGGGCGCCAGAGAAGGCGCTGGCGCGGTGGGCGCGGGGGTGAGGGGTTTGGTTGACTGAAGGGGACATGGGGCAGCTGACTCAGATAGTTGAAGTGGAGAAGGGACAGGACAGGGCGTGCTATGGCGGATAGGCAATCATACACGCGCAACTATTATATTGATGAAGGTGGAGACAGCACACTGTTTTCCCGCAGTGGGAAGGTGCTGATCGGGTCAGAGGGCTGTTCTCGGTTTTTCATACTTGGTGTGCTGGATGTGCCTGACCCTGCAGCTTTGCAGTGTTCGACAGATAATTTACGGGACCAACTATTGGACGACCCGTATTTCAGCGACGTGCCATCAATGCAAGAAGGTACACGAAAAACAGCTCTGGCCTTCCATGCCAAAGATGACCTGCCTGAGGTGCGAAGGGAAGTCTTCAGGCTCCTGCGTGATACCGAAGATTTGCGATTCTTTGCTGTTGTTGCTGACAAGTGGAAAGTGTTGGAATATGTCCGTCAACGAAACGAGAGCGATCCCGATTTTCGCTACCATCCCAATGAACTCTACGACTATCTGGTTCGGCGACTGTTCAGAGAAAAGTTGCACAGAAGTAGCAGATTTGAGATTTTTTTCTCAAAGCGCGGCAGAGCGGATCGCACGGCTGCCTTGCGTGAGGCACTCGAAACAACCAGGAGCCGATTCGCCGAACAACACAATTTGCAGAGTGAAGCGTCCCTGCACGTAACTGAGATAGCTCCGAAAGAGCAGGCAGGCCTACAAGCTGTGGACTATTTTGTCTGGGCATTACAAAGGCTTTATGAGCGCCACGAAGACCGTTTTGTAACGTATCTGTGGCCGGCCTTTCGGGTGGTGCAGGATGTTCACGACAGACGCAAGGTCGGATATGGCATGTATTATACACAGAAAAGGCCGCTCAACGCGGCAGCACTTGCGTGGCGGCAAAACAAAAAACCGCCAAGGATATAGGATTGAGCGGACCGCAGCCCGACAATCACACGGCATGAAGCCGAATTTCGTCCTCTAGCGGTACGGTGGATTTTACCTGATTTCCTAAATTGG
>DAOUHY010000093.1:0-6405 GCA_034428435.1 Caldilineaceae bacterium
GTGGGATAGATACTGTACTCAATGGTAGCGATTGTGTTTGTTAGGCTTCTATCCCGCACGTATCATTCCATTCTTGCCTCGACGGCAAACACGGCGCTTAGACTTTCCAGCCATCGCGATTTGTCCTTGTTTTGTCGATTCGGTTTTCGGCGTTGTTAGACCGGGACGCCCGGGAGCGTCTCTCCCGAAGGCAACTGCCCATCTCTATCGGCCGCAATAGCAAGCCCTGCTAAAGCGCCTGCTGTTGACCTGTTTGGATTCACGCACCCGGCTCGCGTCCAGCCTATGGGGCCCATCGCATCAAAGACTAGGGGGAATGAAAAAATGTCGAATGCGAGGAAGTACGTGGGATTCGTCGTTTTCCTGATCCTGTTGGTCTGGATGGTCGCAGCCTGCGTCGCGCCCGTCGCGACTGAATCGGCCGCGATGCAGGAGGAAACAGCGGCTGAGCCTGCAGAGCCTATTGAGCCTTGGTACGATGAGGCAGACCTGGATAGCGACCACATTCATGTCTGCACCGATTCACCGCCCAAGTACGGTGGCGAAGTGGTGGTGGCCGGCGGCGCCGGCGCCATGACCGGGAGCAACTGGTTCGTCTTCACCGCCCGTGATGACTATCTCTTCAGCCAGTTGATCGACCGCGACACCGATGCGGTCTCCGTCCATCCTGACCTGGCCTCAAGCTGGGACGTCTCCACAGACGGACTCACCTATACCTTTAACCTGCGCGATGACGTGCGCTTCCATGACGGTGAGCCGCTGACCGCTGAAGACGTCAAATTCTCGCTGGAGATGTTCTTCCATCCCGATACCGGCGCCTCCCACGGCCGTACCTCCGGCCTCGATCAGCTGATCGGGGCCGCTGAATTCGAAGCCGGCGAGGCCGATGAAATTACCGGCATCAAGGTGCTTGACGACTATACCGTTGAGTTGAACCTTGTTGCGCCGCGCGGCAGCGTCCTCCTCAATATGGCCTCCTTCAATATCTGGCCGAAGCACCTGCTTGAAGGCACCGCCTTTATTGGCCTGGGCGATACCGAATATGCCGTTCGTAATCCCGTCGGCTCCGGCCCCTTCACCATGGGTGAATTCGTGCCCGACCAGTACTACATTCTCGAAGCCAATGAGGACTACTACGCCGGCCGTCCCTACCTGGACCAGATCATCTTCCGCATCGGCCTGCGCGGCGCAACCGCTTATGCCGCGCTCGAAAACGGTGAAATCCACATGGCCGGCCGCGTGACCGCAACCGAATATGAACGCTACAAGGACGACCCCAGTATCGTCCTGCTCGGTGATAAGATCGCCGGGGGTCTGACAGTCTTTCCTAACCAGAACAGGCCGCTATGGCAGGACGTGCGTATACGGCAGGCGCTCCTTTATTCGCTTGACCGCGAAGCCATGGCCGAAGCCTATTACGGCGATCTGGCTGAAGTGCTCCACCTGAGGCTTACCAACCCCGACTTCGTCAGCCCCAACATCGCCACCTACCCCTACGACCCTGACAAGGCCCGAGCCCTGTTGGAGGAAGCCGGCTGGGATTCCGACCAGGTGGTGGACTTCATCACCTACTACCAGGATGATCAGAGTAAGCGCATCCATGCCGCCATTCAGCAGTATTGGAACGATGTCGGCATACAGGTGGAACTCATCTACCTGGATGGTCCTGCCTGGGTCGATCGCGTCTTGGAGAACGACGATTTCCACCTGGCCTATGCCTGCTGTGGCTGGTTCAACCCCGACCAGTTGCGGCTCTCACTGGGCTGTGATCGCGGCTGGCCCGCTGGCCGCAACGCAGGCCACTACTGTAACGAAGAATTCGACCAGTTGTCCGAGGCCGCCATGTCCGAACCCGATCCGCAAAAACGCAAGGAGATGCTGCACCGGGCCACGGAAATCATCACCGAAGAAGCCGGCGAAATTCCCATCTTCTGGCCGAGGCGGTACTCCGCCTTCAGCGCCGACGTCTGCAACAACATCTATCGCCAGCTGGACGAACCGTTTGCCGAGCGCTACCCGGTGAACTGGTACCTGGCCGGAGAGTAACCAACAGCAAAGCTTGAGATATGAGGAGGGGAGAGCGAGAGCAGTTTCTCTCTCCTCACTCCTCCCCTCCCGCTCCAGGGTCTTACCATGAACCGCTACATCCTTCGCCGCATCGTCCAGATGCTGCCCGTGCTTTTCGGCATAACCATCATCACCTTTTCCTTCACCGAACTGGCCCCGGGCGACGCAGTGGCAGCCATGATCCTCATGAACCCGGAATCGGGTGTCGGAGGTGATGAAGGCTCTAACGCAGAAGCGTTGCGCAAAAAGTACGGGTTGGACCGACCGGCGCACATTCGCTATTTCAGTTGGATGGGCGGCCTCCTCAGAGGCAATCTGGGCGTGCGCATCCGCAGCAAAATCCCGGTCGCTGATGAAGTCGCTCGGCGTCTGCCCGCAACCTTGCGTCTTATGGCCGCGGCCATGGCGATTTCTGTTATCCTCGGTATCCCCTTGGGCATCTTCTCGGCCTTGAATCAGTACTCTACGCCCGACTACGCGCTCACTTTTCTGACTTTCATCGCCATCTCCATTCCAGGCTTTTTTGCAGCCATGGGCGTCATCTATCTGATCTCATTGAAATTGGGTTGGTTGCCGACTAGTGGCTATTCCACCATCGGCAGAGATTTCGGCCTCTGGGGAACGATGCTGGATCGCTTGCGCTATCTGGCCCTGCCGGCGACCGTGTTGGGCCTGGAGACTACCGCCGGCATAATGCGCTACACTCGTTCCAGTGTGCTGGAGGTAGTGAGGCTCGACTATATCACTGTCGCCCGCAGCAAAGGGCTGAGCGAGAAAGTGGTGATCTTTCGCCATATCCTACGCAACGCCCTCCTGCCGGTGATCACCATCATCGGTCTGCGACTACCCAGCCTCTTCGGCGGCACTATCATCATCGAGACCATGTTCAACTGGCCCGGAATGGGCATTCTCTATCTGGACGGGGTTGCCACGCGCGACTATCCCCTCATCATGGGTATGACTCTAGTCTCCGCTTTTGTCATCGTCTTTAGCAACCTCATTACAGACTTGACCTACGGCGCCATTGACCCCCGAATTCGCTACGAGTAGCATTTCCAAACACTTGGCCGGGGCCGGCTCCAACTGCCAGACGCCTGCTACCGCCCCAATTCCGCTAGCGTGAGCCCAGACTGTGCCATGACTGCTGAATCAAAACCCGAAGGACTCCAGGACATATCCGACGCTCTCCAGGCCGACGAGGGCGGTGCTGCCGCGCAGCGCCGCCGCGCCTGGCGCCGTTTCCGCCGTCACAAACTTGCCCTCGCCAGCGCCATCCTGATGTTCCTCCTCATTATCGTTGCCTTCCCCCTTGCCCCCGTCGTCGCACCCATTCATCCCCACAAGATCGAAATTAGAGAGATCGGACTCGCTCCAGGCGAGGAAGGCCATCTTCTGGGCACCGATCTCACCGGGCGCGACGTCTGGAGCCGCGTGGTCTATGGCGGTCGCGTCTCGATGTCGGTGGGTATCGTCGCCGTCGCCCTCCTTGTCACTATCGGCACGATTCTAGGCAGCATATCGGGGTACTACGGCGGCCGCGTTGATTCCCTGATCATGCGGATCACCGACACGTTCATGGCCTTCCCCACCCTCATCATTCTGATCACGATCGTTTCTTTCATTGGTCCTGGCATCTTTAACTCTATGCTCGCTATCGGTCTGATCGGCTGGACAGGGGTCTGCCGCCTTGTGCGCAGCCTGATTCTTTCCATTCGTGAAACCGACTATGTCATGGCCGCCCAAGCCGTAGGCGTCGAGGAGAAATGGATCATTATTCGTCACATCCTGCCCAATGTCGTGGCGCCAATCACCGTTGCCGCCAGCTTTGGCATCGCCGGCGCCATCCTCACCGAGGCCGGCCTCAGTTTTCTCGGCCTCGGCGTGCAGGTGCCGACCCCCAGCTGGGGCAACATGCTAAACGAGGCCCGAAATGTCCAGATTATCGAGAACATGCTCTGGTTCTGGGTCCCGCCCGGCCTGATGATCACCATCTGCGTCCTCGCCATCAACTTCATCGGCGACGGCCTCCGCGACGCCCTCGACCCCCGCATGAGCCTGGACTGAGGTCGTCTGGTGCCCTTCTCCTTTGAATCTCAGGTCTGATGGAGGAAAAAATGATACTCACGCCGGAGCAAAGAGCAACCTTCTGGCGGGAAGGCTTTTTGCCCTACCCCACCCTGCTCGACGCAGAGGAACTGACACAACTACAGCAGTTGACCGAGGACATCGCCTTCGGCCGCGTCGAAGTGGCTGCCGACATTAAGGGGATTCCTGTCCTGGAAAAAGAAATGGTCGTCGCACGCGGCGAAGTGCAGGCCGACAGCGCGCTCGATGAACTGCGCAAAATCAACTTCCCCGCCTCCATCCATGAAACCTTTCTCGCCGTCGCCAGAAAACCCAAACTCGTCGACCTCATCTCTGAACTCTTCGATGAACCCGACAGAAAACTGCTGGGCGATCAGATCTTCATGAAGCCCCCCGGACATGGCTCGGTCAAGGAATATCACCAGGACTCAGCCTCCTGGCCCTTCCTCATCCCCCAGAACCAGATCACCTGCTGGATCGCGCTCGATGACGCCACCCTCGAAAACGGCTGCATCCGCTGCCTTCCCGGCAGCCATCACTATGGCTTGCTTCATCTCAGGCACCTCCCCCAACTGCTGACCGAGGACATGAAGGCCCGCGAAGTCCCGGTCCCCATCCCTGCCGGCGGCTGCCTCCTCTTCCACAGCCTCAACCTGCACTATTCCAGCCCCAACACCTCCACCAAGAGGCGCCGGGCTTGGGCCCTGCACTATATGATGGCAAAGACAAGAGACCTGAGTACAGATGAAGAGGTCCATGTTGACTATATATCGGTGCGGGGCAAATCCCATGCAGGGTTTGTCTGATTAAACCTACAACCTTGCCGCGTGTTGCACGTACCCTCCTCTATGTCCTCGGTCTCACAGCCCTGGCGGCCACTTGGCAGGCCGTGTCCAACTATGTTGGGTCACTCGAATCCGTGCGTGGCCTCGAACTTGAGCTTACAGAGGTGCGTAGAGTCGATTCCGATACTGCCCAACTCGTTGTGCGACTCAGGCTCCACAACCGGTCGGAGCTCCCTGTCCACCTGAATAACTACTTCTTTGACCTGTATCTGGACGGAGTCCGCATCGGCGGCAGTAGCAGCACTTGGCGCGACGATATTCCCGATGTCGACCGCTCCCTTTACACCCGCGCTTCTACTATCGAACAGACCCTGGCCCCTTACGAACGTCTGGATATGGAATTCCTCCTGCACGTCTTTGACTTGGAAAACTTCCTCCGCGCGTCCCAGGAGAATTCCGAGCCTCTGAACTGGTCCGTCAGGGCCGGCTTTCGCCTCATCCATCCCCACTCGCAGGACGAGCGTCTGCTGCGCCTTCAGGCTACCCTGCAGGAGCCGGTGCCGTGAGCTCGCTCATCCGACAAAGCGCAGCCGTCTTGGCGGTCGCCTCAATCTTGGCCTACGTCGGGCTGATCTCTCTTTCTCACATTCAGGACTATGTCCCTTGGCCGGCCGATATGCTCGCACTCAGCCTGGTCGCCGCCATTTGCGGAGCGTTGCTGGCCGCGGCAGAAAGCAGAGCGATCTTGCTGTTCGCCCTGGCCGCGATCTTGAGCGTTCCCCTTTTTGGCGGCTTCTGGGCCTACGCCTCCTGGGCGCTCTTGCGCGGCCAGCTCCCAGCCCTCGACGTTCTCCTTTCCGACTTCGTCTTTCTCTATACCGTTCAACGCGGCTTCATCCTGGTCGCACCCAGTATCGTGTTTGGACTGTTAGGCGTATTCGGCGTACAGTTACTCCTACCCAAACTCCTGCGGCGCTGAACCGCAGGAATTCTGGATTCCGTGGCATGCCCGCGCTCGACTTCGAGGAGACCAACCATGAGCCTGACTGCCGAACAGAAACAGTTTTTCGACGACAACGGCTACCTGCCTTACGGCCGTGTCCTCTCCGACGAAGATATCCAGGCCCTCCGCCAGCGCAGCGAAGATATCGCCGCCGGACGTCTCACTCACGTGCCATCGAACTACATTCAATTTGAAGAGCAATTCCGTGACGGAAAAAAGACCGTCGAACCCCGTATCGACATGATCCGCAAAATGGTCTACCTCTGCTACCACGACGACCTCTTCGAGGCCGTCGCCAAAAAGTCCGAAATCGTCGACGTCATCGAGGAGCTCCTGAGCCCCAATATCAAGCTCTACACCGACCAGCTCATGATGAAGCCCCGCTTCAACGGCACCGTCACCGACTGGCACCAGGACTCCGTCGCCTGGCCCATGTTCGCCCCCCAGAACCACGTCAGCTGCTGG
>DAOUHY010000094.1:0-4882 GCA_034428435.1 Caldilineaceae bacterium
AGCCCTCCGGGTTACGGCATCGTCAAGAACAACTTCCACAACGTGCCGACCTCTATGCCGGGTTCATGGCAGTATCCGACTCCGGCCCCGACGCAGCCTGAGCAGTATTGGATCAGTGGTGAGTAGCGAATAGTAAGCAGTCAGGAGTGGGGAGCGAGTGAATGCTCCCCACTCCTCTTCTGATGTACCACTATCGATAGGGCCTTTCCATGCTTCAATTCCTTCTGCGCCGATTGCTCTACATGGTCCCCACCTTGCTCGCGATTTCAATCGTCGCATTCGTCATCATTCAGTTGCCTCCCGGCGACTTTCTCACTACCATGGTGGCAGCCATGGCTGCGCAGGATGAAGACATGGATCAGGCGGCCATGGCCGCACTGGAAGAGCAGTACGGGCTCGGTCAGCCCGTTCACGTTCAGTACCTGAAATGGATGCAGGGGATCATATTCAGAGGCGATTTTGGCGACTCCTTCGGCTGGAACAAACCGGTCTCCGAACTGGTATGGGGGCGCCTGGCTTTGACCTTCGTCCTCTCCCTCGCCAGCCTCCTGTTCGTCTGGGTCGTGGCATTCCCTATTGGTATCTATTCTGCCGTCAAACAGTATTCGATCGGCGACTATTTCGCCACCTTTATCGGATTCCTGGGCCTCGCCACGCCCAATTTTCTCTTGGCTCTGATATTGATGTACATCGCCTTCAAATTCTTCAATCAGAGCGTGGGCGGCCTATTTTCACCTGAATATCAGGAAGCCCCCTGGACTTGGGGAAGGGTGGCAGACCTCTTCGCCCACCTGTGGGTACCGGTCGTGATTATCGGTACTGCCGGCACCGCCAGCCTCATTCGCATCATGCGTGCCAACCTGCTCGACGAACTCCGCAAACCCTATGTCGTGACCGCTCGCGCCAAGGGCCTGCCGGAATGGAGACTCCTCTTCAAATATCCCGTGCGCATCGCCCTCAATCCTTTTGTAAGTACCGTCGGCTGGGTGCTGCCCACTCTCGTCTCCGGCGCAGCCATCGTCTCCATCGTGTTGAGCCTGCCTACGACAGGCCCACTCTTGATCCGCGCACTCCTGCAGCAGGACATGTACCTGGCGGCCAGCTTCATCATGTTGTTGAGTATCCTGACCGTCATCGGCACCCTGGTGTCCGACCTCCTGCTTGCCTGGTTGGACCCCCGCATCCGCATGGAGTAACGACGCGGAGCTTTCGCGCAGAGTGAGGGAAGAAGGAACTATCTATGGCCGTAACTGATGCCAAAACGTTGCCCCCGGAAACGGTATCTCCAGGAGCAGCGCAGGTTGAAGTAGAGAGCAGCGTCTCCGTCGCATCCCAGTGGCAGTTGATGTGGTGGAAATTCCGCAAACATCGTATGGCAATGGTTGGCGGAGTCGTTACGCTCATCATCTACGCCATCGCAATCTTCGTAGAGTTTCTCTCGCCCTCCAGCCCCGGCGTAATCCGCGCCGACTACACCTGGGCGCCTCCCCAACGACTGCACTTTCTCCGCCAAACCGAGCAGGGGCTGCGTTGGGATCCCTATGTCAACGGCTATAAGGTTGAAATCGATCCCGAAGCCCTCAAGCGGACTTTCGTGATCGACGAAGAGCAGATCGTAGACATCGGCTTTTTTGTGCGCGGTGAACCCTACAAGATGTGGGGCCTGTGGGAATCCGACCTCCACCTGGTCGGCTCGACCGATGCCGAGGTGCCCGTCTACTTCCTCGGCGCCGACCGCATGGGGCGTGACCTCTTAAGCAGTATGATCTACGGCACACGCGTCTCTATGTCGATCGGCCTTCTCGGCGTCTTCCTCAGCTTCTTCCTCGGCATCCTCCTCGGCGGCATCTCCGGCTTCTACGGAGGCACGACCGACAATCTCATCCAGCGCATCATCGAATTCATCCGCTCCATTCCCACCATACCGCTATGGATGGGGCTGGCCGCAGCGCTGCCAACCGACTGGCCGCCCTTGCGCATCTACTTCGGCATCACCATCATCCTTTCCTTCATCGGCTGGACCGGCTTGGCCCGCGTCGTGCGCGGCCGCTTCCTCTCTCTCCGCACTGAAGACTTTGTCATGGCCGCCCGCCTCGACGGCGCCAGCGAGTTGACCACCATCTGGCGCCACATGGTCCCCTCCTTCTTCAGCCACATCATCGCCTCGCTCACACTTTCCATCCCGGGCATGATCCTGGCCGAAACCTCCCTCAGCTTCCTCGGCCTCGGCCTGCGCAGGCCCGTCGTCAGCTGGGGCGTACTCCTGCAGGAGGCCCAGAACATCCGCTCAGTCGCCACCGCCCCCTGGCTCCTGATTCCCGGACTCGCCGTACTCGTAGCCGTCCTTGCACTCAACTTCCTCGGCGACGGCCTCCGCGACGCCGCCGACCCTTACAATCGCTAACAACCATCCACCGACTACTGACCACTGACTAACGCAGTTCCATGGAAACACCCGTACTGATCGAAATCAAAAACCTCAAAACTCACTTCTTCCTCGACGAAGGCACCGTCCAGGCCGTCAACGGGGTCGACTTCACTATCCACCAGCACAAGACCCTCTGCGTCGTCGGCGAGAGCGGCTGCGGCAAAAGTGTCACCGCCCGCTCTATCCTCCAGATCGTCGACCAGCCGGGCCGCATCATCGAAGGAGAAATCCTCTACCATCGCCCCGACCGCCTGTCGGTCGCCGGCAACGGGGAGTGGACCACCGGCGAGACCGGCGCCAACGGGAGTTCAACCACAGAGATCATCGATTTAGCCGCACTCGATCCCCGCGGCAGAGAGATCCGCTCCATCCGCGGCCAGGATATCTCAATGATCTTCCAGGAGCCGATGACCTCGCTCAGCCCCATCCATACCGTCGGCAACCAGATCACCGAAGCAATCAAGCTGCATACCGATATGCTCGATGACGAAGCCGACGAGCATGCCATCGAACTGCTGCGCCGCGTCGGCATCCCGCGCCCCGCAGAACGCCTCGGAACCTATCCCTTCGAGCTCAGCGGCGGCATGCGCCAGCGCGTCATGATCGCAATGGCCCTTTCCTGCAACCCCGCCCTCCTCATCGCCGACGAGCCCACCACAGCCGTCGACGTCACCACCCAGGCCCAGATTCTCGAGCTCCTTGAGGAGTTGCAGGATGAGTTCGGCATGGCCATCATGCTCATCACCCACGACCTCGGCGTCGTCGCCGAGATGGCCGATGACGTCGTCGTTATGTATCTGGGCCAGGTTGCCGAACGCGGCGACGTGGACTCCATCTTCCACGATCCCAAGCACCCCTACACGCAGTCGCTCCTTAAGTCCATTCCGCGCCTCGGCGTGAGTCGAAACCGGCAGCGCCTCGATTCGATTCGGGGCATGGTCCCCGATCCCTACAACCGGCCCACAGGCTGCATGTTCGGCCCGCGCTGCGATCACTTCATGCCCGGCCGCTGCGACGCCATTAACCCGCCCGCCATTCCACTGGGACCGGGCCGGGAGGTCCACTGTCTCTTGTACGAAGACGAATAAGCCGATGACGCAAATCTGACACCTGACATCCAGTTGCAAACGCCGCTCCGAACAGTGAGCGTAGAGATATTTCACACAATCCAATGAGCGAACAGTCCACCAACGGCCAGCAACTCTCCCCATCACAAAACGGCAGCACTGCCGCCGGCAACATCCTTCTGGATGTCCGAAACCTGCAAAAATGGTTTCCAATCACAGCCGGCTTCTTCCGCCGCACAATCGGTCACGTCAAGGCCGTCGATGATATCTCCTTCCATGTCCTGCAAGGTGAGACCGTGGGCCTCGTCGGCGAGAGCGGCTGCGGCAAAACAACAGCCGGCCGCTGCATCCTGCGCGCCTATGACCTCACCGGCGGCCAGGTCCTCTTCCAGGACCATGACGGCAAAATGGTCGACCTGGGGCCCCTATCCAACAATGAAATGAAGCCGTACCGCCAGCAGGTACGCATGATCTTCCAGGACCCTTTCAACTCCCTCAACCCCCGCATGCCCGTAATCGATATCGTCGGCGACCCCCTCAAAATCAACAATGTCGCCGCCGGCAAGGAGTTGGAAGACCGCGTAGCCTCCCTGCTCGCCCGTGTCGGTCTGCGCCCCGAATACATGCGCCGCTACCCCCATGCCTTCAGCGGCGGCGAAAGACAGCGCATCGGCATCGCCCGCGCCCTCGCCCTCGACCCCCGGCTCGTCGTCGCCGACGAAGCCGTCTCCGCCCTCGACGTCTCCGTTCGCGCCCAGATCCTCAACCTGATCAAGGATCTCCAGGAAGAGTTCAACCTGACCTACATATTCGTCTCCCACGACCTCAGCGTCATCGAGTACATCTGCGATCGCGTCGTCGTCATGTACGTCGGCAAAATCGTCGAGGTCGCCGAAACCGAGGAGCTCTTCGCCCAGCCCTTCCACCCCTATACCGAGGCCCTCCTCTCCGCCGTGCCCAACCCCGATCCCCGTATGCGGCAGCAGAAAGCCCGCATCGTGCTCGAAGGTGATGTCGCCGACCCCGCCAACCCACCCAGCGGCTGCTACTTCCATCCCCGCTGCCGTTACGTCCAGGACCAGTGCAGCCAGGAAACGCCGGAACTGCGCGAAATCGCCCCCGGCCACTTCGCCGCCTGCCACTTCGCCGAAGAGCTGACCCTCGTCGGCGTCACCGCAAGCGGAGAACTGGGATGAGATCGGTGCACGACGAGTTAGATGTCCAGTCCCCCTGGCTCATCAGAGGAAAATATGTAGCCTACTTCGTCAGCTGGGTCGCCTTCGTTGGCCTGACCTTCTACCTGCTGACCAGACTGCGGCTTAACCTCCTTCTTCTCATAGATGTTCTTGATGTAAATCGCTGGGCCAGGTCGGCGGTACACAACTTC
>DAOUHY010000095.1:0-7200 GCA_034428435.1 Caldilineaceae bacterium
ACCCGTTCGCCACTCTCCACGGCACCAAATCACCGAAGTAACCGGCACCGCTTCCCGTTCGACTTGCATGTGTTAAGCACGCCGCCAGCGTTCATCCTGAGCCAGGATCAAACTCTCCGTATTTTCGCCGATGCCACTCTCGCATACCTCACAATCCCAGTACGCTCAACAACAACAGCACTTCTACGCAAAGCTCTTCAAAACTCTCAAGTCATCTCGCTCCCAGACCGCTCCACACCCCAACCAAAGGCCGGGACGCAGAACAACCCAAAAACGACTGACAGGTCTGCTGGACTCGCTTATCTTGCCACTCTTCAGCTGTTAATGTGCCACAACTTTGTTACTCTACTACATGTAGATTGCCCTGACAAATCGTTTTCGATTCAGTGCAGGTTTCTTCAATGTATCACAATGCAATTGGCCTGTCAAATGGGGATCGGGTTGAAATTCAAAGCAAACGTATGAAGATTTGGACGCCGTCGCAGCCGACGAAGGGCACGCGCAGAGGTCACCCACGAGGGGTGCCCCTACGGGGTTTTGTCCCGGTTCGGTGCTGCACACGCAGAGGGCACCCACAAGGGGTGCCCCTACGGGACTTTACGGGGTTCTGTTGCGAAGGGACTATCCGATTACGATGAGTACGGCGTCCTGATCGACGCTCTCGCCGGCGGTGACTTCCACTTTGCGGACTACGCCCGAGCGGACGGCGCGGATTTCGTTTTCCATCTTCATGGCTTCGAGGATCATGAGCGGTTGATCTTCGATGATTTCATCGCCGTCCTGCACCAGTATCTTTACAATCATGCCCGGTATGGGCGCCCTGACGGCGAGGTCGCCCTGGGGCAGTGCGGGCCCCTGGCGGGCTGCGTTGAGGCGGCGTGTGCGCTCGTCCTCGATGCGCACGCGGAACTGCTCACCGCGGAGGGTCACGTCATGGCTGTGCGGGGTCTCCTCGACCAGCATTTCGAAGCTGGCGTCGTCGAGCAGCAGGCTGTACAGCTGGGTGACTCCGCTCTGGCGGAGGTCGACGGTGATGGGCTCGCCGTCGACCAGGACTTCGTCCTCGTTGATCTCGATTTCGAAGGTATGGTCGCCGACACTGGCAAAGTATTTCACCACCGGCCTCCCATCGTGCTCATGCGGCCGGCCTGCTTCCAGGGGCTGGCACCGTTGCCCTCGCCGCCCCCGATATTGACGGCGCGGCGGCCGGCATCGTGGGCAACGAGGGCGGCGGCCACGGCTGCGATGCGCGCCTGCTCGAGGTCGGGTTCGTTTTTGGCCACCAGGCGGCGGCGGTCGAGGAAGCCGGTATCGAAGGTTCCCCAGATGAACTCTGTGCTGTCCATGATCTCCTGGTGGAACGGGATCGAGGTTTTGATTCCGCTGATGCGGTATTCGTTGAGGGCGCGGCGCATACGCAGGATGGCTTCGGCCCTGTTTTCGCCCCATACGATCAGTTTGGCGACCATCGGGTCGTAGAAGAGGCTGACTTCGTAGCCGCGATAGAGTGCGCTTTCGACGCGCACGCCGGGCCCGGTCGGCTCCTTGAGGTAGGTGACGACGCCGCTGTTGGGCATGAAGTTGTTGAAGGGGTCCTCGGCGGTGAGGCGGCACTCGATCGACCATCCCTTGGGCCGGATATCTTCGGGCCGGTAGCGCATGCGGCGGCCGGCGGCGATGGTCAGCTGCTCTTTGACGATATCGACACCAGTCACGAACTCGGTAACGGGATGCTCCACCTGCAGGCGGGTGTTCATCTCGAGAAAGTAGAATTTGTCCTCATCAGGGTCGAAGAGGAATTCAATCGTACCGGCGTTGACATAGTTCACCGACTCGGCGGCGGCCACGGCGACGCGTCCGAGGTCCCGGCGCAGGTTTTCGTCGACAGCGACACTGGGCGCCTCTTCGATCAGCTTCTGGTGGCGCCGCTGGATGGAGCATTCGCGTTCGCCGAGGTGGATGGTGTGCCCGTAGCTGTCGGCGAGGACCTGCACTTCGATATGGCGAGCACTGGAGATGAACTTTTCCAGGTAGACCTCGCCGTTGCCGAAGGCACCAATTGCCTCGCGGCGCGCGGCCTGGAGCGCGCTGGTGAACTGGTTAGGATCGTGAACGACGCGCATGCCTTTGCCGCCGCCGCCCGCGGTCGCCTTGATCATCAGAGGGAACCCGATCTGTACGGCGGTTGCCTTGAGCTCGTCATCGCGCAGGCCCTTGCGCGAGCCGGGCACGAGGGGCACGTTGTTTTTGGCGACGGTTTCGCGTGCGGTCTGTTTATCCCCCATCTTGGCGATGGCATCGGGTGACGGGCCGATGAAGGTGATGCCGGCATCGGCGCAGGCGGCGGCGAATTCGGCGTTTTCGGCCAGAAAGCCGTAGCCGGGATGGACGGCGTCGACGCCGGCCTTGCGTGCCACGTCGATGATCTTGTCGATGCGGAGGTAGCTGTCGCGGCTGGGGGCGGGACCGATGTGGTAGGCCTCGTCGGCGTAACGTACGTGGAGGGCAGTCCGGTCCACATCGGAGAAGACGGTGGCGGTGGCGATGCCGCGCTCTTCGCAGGCCCGCAAGACGCGTACGGCGATTTCGCCTCGATTCGCAACCAGAACTTTTTTGAACATGAGCCGATCCTTACATTCTCAGATCTATTTCAAGAAGAGTGCGCGCTCGGGACGAAGAGAGTTGCCTTGGGTCTCATCTCTTCGCCGGATACGAGTGTCGTCCTCATCCAAAAAAGCGGTGGACTGCGTTCCTGACGCGCCTGAGGCTGATAGTGGAAGTCAGGAACAGTCCAGCATGGGAGGAAATGACGGAATTCAGATTCAGTGCAGATGCCTTGGGGGTTAATGTGAGCATTTCATTCATTGTGGACTGTTTGTCTTGATCGTGTTGCGCAGGCTTTCTCGCCTGTGTGTTGGACGAGAGTTTACAAGAGTTTACGAGAGTTTACGAGTGTTCATGAGAGTTTATGGGCGTTTACGTGTTGTCTGAACTGCAGTTTCTGTGATTTCTGTGATGTGCTGTGATTAGAGCTTGGCTGGCGCCGGGGGTCTCGTACCATTGTCGGCGCGGGTTGTGCAAGAGTTGTACGAACTCTGACATGGTGGGACGAACTGGTCGGTTCATGTCGGGTCAAGTCGGGTTATGTCGGATAATGTCGGGTCAAGTCGGGCGAAAAAATTTTCCTGGCCTATTTTTGCCGTTACGGTTTTGCATCAGTTTTTTCGGTTTTGGCGCCGACTCCCGGCATTGGCAAGTTCTCTACGACTCACTCAGACACAAGACTCACGCCGACCGCCTGGCGGTTGAGGGGCAGAGTGTCGTGCCTGAACGGTTCATGTCGGGTCAGGGCGGGCTATGCCGGGTCAGGTTGGGTAGCTATACTTTTTTTGGACTTATGCGCTTGACTGCGCGCACGTTAGTTCACTGTTTATGTTAGGTTATGGGCAGATAGATTGCCGGCAGTTTAGCGTCCTGCACTGGCCCTCCCCCGCCTTAAGATTCCCTGCCATCCGACGTTATGGCTTGATTATGCAAGGTACGCTCCCAGAAATGCTTATTCGTATTCTGCCACAAGGCTATTATATCACCGGTTTTGATGCGATTGCCCTGCCGGACCACGGTATTGTCCGGTCCCGCGTCGTGCAGCATAGGCGAGTCATCAGCATGAGCGCGCATCAGATCCCCTGTCGATGGACTCGAGCCTGAATCAGAAGCCGGTCACTTGTGAAAGGCGACGGCGGGATCTCGCTGCTCTGATGCCAGGTACCGAAGGCGCTGTCGTTGGGCGAGAGGAGCAGACGGCGAAAGCCCCACATGGAGAGATCGACGGTGCGTCCTACGGGCGAACTGAAACTCTCCTCAACGATTGCCTGCACGGGCGCGAAGCCGGCGGCATAGCGTGTTTCCCAGGTTCCTTCGGGAAGGACGCCGTCGTCATTGGGTGCGCAGGCCACGCGCAGGGTTACGATGCCGCAATCGACCACGATGACCGCCATCTGATTGCGGCCGTATTGGATATCGGCCTCGACGATCCGGCCGGCAAAGGCGTAGAGGGCGGGGCCGATTTGGGTGAAGCGGGGCGTCAGCGGCTCCTTCTGCACGGCGTACCAGGGGTCCGGGCCGGGCTGGGGCAGCAGGACACCGCCGTCGAGCACAGCTGTGAGGGGGAGGCCCTGTTGCAGTTTAGGAAAACCCATGAGCGCGAACTGTTCGGCGGAGAGCTCGAACTCGATCTGGGGCAGTTGCTGCATCCTGCCCGCGCGTGGGCGAGGCGCGATTTGCAGTTCATTCTGGGCAGCGGTCCGGCCGGCAACGGGATCGGTCTTTCTTTCGCCGTTCGGTTCAAAGGTTGGATTCACGGGCATTGGACTCACAGGGGGATATTCCCGTGTTTTTTGGGGGGGAGCCGATCGCGTTTGTTCTGCAGCATCTCGAGTGCGTTGATGAGGCGCGGGCGGGACTCGTGCGGTTCGATGACGTCGTCGATGAATCCGTTGGCGGCGGCGATGTAAGGGTTGGCGAAGCGGCTGCGATAGTCTGCGACGAGGTCGTTTCGCTTGGCGACGGGATCCTCGGCGGCGGCGATTTCGCGGCGGAAGATTACATTTACGGCGCCCTCCGGGCCCATGACGGCGATCTCGGCGGAAGGCCAGGCGAGGACCAGGTCGGCGCCGATGTGGCGGGGATTCATGACGCAGTAGGCGCCGCCGTAGGCCTTACGCACGATGACGGTGAGTTTGGGGACCGTGGCTTCGGAGAAGGCGTAGAGGAGCTTGGCGCCATGGCGAATGATGCCGCCGTGCTCCTGGTTGAGACCGGGCATGAAGCCGGGCACGTCTTCGAGGACGACGAGCGGGATGTTGAAGCAGTCGCAGAAGCGGACGAAACGGGCGGCTTTCTGGCTGGCGTCGACATCGAGGACGCCGGCGAGGACGGCCGGTTGCTGGGCGACGATGCCGATGGTGCGGCCGCCGAGACGGGCGAAACAGACCATCACGTTGCGGGCCCACTGCTCGTGGACCTCAAGGAACTGGCCGTCGTCGACGATACGGCGAATGATCTCTTTCATATCGTAAGGACGGTTGGGGTTGTCGGGCACGATCGAATCCAGCTCTTCGTCCTGGCGCAGCAGATCGTCGGTGGAAGGCACGAGGGGTGGATCTTCCATGTTGTTGTTGGGCAGATAGCTCATCAGCTGCTGCACGATGAAGAGGGCGTCCTCCTCGTTTTCGGCGGTGAAGTGGGCGACGCCGGACTTGCTGCCGTGGATGGACGCGCCGCCAAGCTCTTCGAAGGTGACTTCTTCATGGGTGACTGTTTTGACCACATCGGGTCCGGTGACGAACATGTGGCTGGTGTCTTTGACCATGATGACGAAGTCGGTGATGGCGGGCGAGTAGACGGCTCCGCCGGCGCAGGGTCCCATGATTACGCTGACCTGGGGGACAACGCCGGAGGCCATGACGTTACGGAAGAAGATGTCGGCGTAGCCGGCCAGGCTGAGGACGCCTTCCTGGATACGAGCGCCGCCGGAGTCGTTGAGGCCGATGACGGGGGCGCCGTTCTTCATGGACATATCGAGGATTTTACAGATTTTGGCGGCGTGATGGCGGCTGACGCTGCCGCCGAAGACGGTAAAGTCCTGGGAAAAGACGTAGACGAGGCGGTCATCGATTGTGCCGAAGCCTGTGACGACGCCGTCCCCGGGGATGCGCTGCTTGTCGAGGCCGAAATCGTGGCTATCGTGCAGGACGAGGGCGTCGACTTCGCGAAAGCTGCCCTTATCCAGCATCAGCTCGAGCCGCTCGCGTGCGGTGGCGCGGCCCTTGGCGTGCTGGGCTTCGATCCGTTCGAGGCCGCCGCCGAGCTTGGCCATGTCCTTACGGCTACGCAGATCGGTGATACGGGGATCGATTGTCGAGTCAGTCAAGACAAACTCCTCTATCCTGTCGTTGTTCGTTTTGCAGATGTTCCTGGCACCTTACCCGCTACCCAAGATAGATTTCGAGGTCCGGGCCAGGCACAGCTGCCGGTTACTAGAGCGAGATGGTACCTGTCAGGAGCAGCAGACCGATCAGTATTGGCTGATGGATCACATAGATGACGAGGGAATGACGGCCAAGAAACTGCAGAACAGGGAACGGGAAAATCCCTCCGAAGTTGGGCAGCGGCAGTTTGCGCGCGCCGCCTTCATAGAAAACGGTGCCCACGAAGACGCCGATCAGGAAGACGGCAAACCAGTGGGGGAAGGGAAAGTAGTCGGAATAGTAGTAGCCGGGCGGTTCGATGCCGAGCGGAACCAGCCAGGAGACTCCGGGCGGGGCCTGCACATTCAGGTATTGCAGAAGATAGCTGAGGGCGTAGAGCACGGCGGCCAACGACAGGGTCAGCCATCTTCTGTTCAGGAAGGGGATCGAGCAGATGATCGAAGTCCCGATCAGATGCAGCACGCCAAAGTCGATAGGGGGCAGAACGGCCACCCGCATGACTAATGAGAGTATGAGTCCGATGCCGAGAATGTGCAGTCCGCGGCGGGCTACTTTCCAGGCCAGACCATCGGCCGTCCCGGTTCTGGACAGTGCGCGATTGTAACTCAGGACGACGGAGACCCCTGCCAGGGTGATGAATGAGGTTGCGGTGAAGCGCTGGAAATAGAACCAGAAACCCTCATGCAGTACAAATGGCATGCCACCGAAGTTGCGCAGGTCGAACACCAGATGAAAGATGACCATGGTGATGATGGCCACGCCGCGCCAGCTGTCGACCTCCCAGAAGCGGTTGACGACGGGCGTTGTTGCGGCGGGGCCTGCCTCGGCGGCGTCGGTCTGCGGTCGATCCGGCCCGTTATTGCCTCTATTTTTTTCGGGCAGTTCGCGCTGAACCGCTGCGGTTTTCTGTGTCATCTGGCGTTTTCAGGCGGCGATAACGCTGCCGGCGTGCGCAGCTGCTGCGCACTTGAACCATTTCCCAGTTCCTGCGAGAATCGGAAGGGCGGCTACTTGCACCAGGCCTCCGGCGCCGGGTGAACCGGTTTGCAGCCGTCAGTGGACACTACGCTGACTGGGCATAGCGGTAGCGCCCTGGATATTATATCGCATACGACAGACCCGGCGCTCCCCAGACCAACGGCAACGCGCGCATACATTATCGTCACTGGTGGGATCGGCGCTGGAACAGCGTCTGAGCGTGGTCGGCAGG
>DAOUHY010000096.1:0-6724 GCA_034428435.1 Caldilineaceae bacterium
GTACGAAGCGCGGCGGCGGCCGCGTTGGACCGGAAGAAGGGGCTGTTCTCTGCATACGACCACGAACGGCGGGAGGAGCAGAGGCGCATGAAGGGGTGGCTGGAGGAGTTGAAGACCGACTCAGCCGCTTCCCTGAACCGCAAGCTCGACGACGCCATTGATAGTGCCTGGCCCGGCGCGCTGCCCACGGCAGAGTTCGACCGCGCCGCCGGCATGCGCATCCCCTTAGGCGCGGCCTGGCAGAACCGTGAGCAGGCCCGTCACTGGGCACTGGAGATGCTCGAAGGCCGGCCGGCGCTGGCGGTGGACGGCAGCCAGATCGTACCCACCACCGACTACTCTCCCCCGGTGGGCGCGGTGCAGATCGGCTGGTTTTTCAATGACCGCGGCACGGCAGAGGATGGTGACGCGGCCGGACGCTACGAGAAGGACATCGCCTTTGAGGTGCTGGCGCCGGACGAGCTGCTCGATTCCGGCGGCGACGACGGCGTTTTTCCCAACTGGCGCGTGAACCAGGAGCGCTTCATTCGCGAATGCGCCAAGCTGTGTGAGTTTATGGAGCGCTGTGCGGAGCGCCCGTTTGAACGCAGGCCGGTCTGTTTTCTGGACGGCTCGCTGATCATCTCCTTTGCTGGGCAGCTGCGCGCCGGCCGTGAACACGGTTATATCCAGGCTGTGCAGGAGCTGCTGGCCTGCTCCGAGCGCACGCGTACGCCGCTGGTGGGCTATGTGGACAACACCTACAGCCGCGACCTCGTCACCCTGCTGGCCAGGCTGCACGGCCTGGTGGCGCCGGCGCAGATCAACGACGGGTACCTGCTGCGCGAGACGCTGTCCAGCTGGGGTGATCGCAGCCCGTTCTGGATATGCGCACGCCCGGACCGTCTCAGCGATGCAGGCCGCGCCGACTTCTATAAGCAGGTCTGCTTCTGCCTGGCGCGGGTCAGCATGGAGAACCCGCCGGCCCGGCTGGAGATCCCGCGCTGGCTGCTGGAGTGCGGCCGCGCAGATGAGGTCGTCGCCCTCGTCTTGGCCGAGGCGGTCGTCGGCAGCGGCTATCCCTACGTGCTGGAGGCGGCGGACGTTACCGCGGTCATCCAGCAGCAGGACCGCCAGCGCTTCTACCGGCTGTATCAGGACTTTCTGCAGGAGCAGGGCATGGCCATGACGGTCACGCGCAAGCAGCGCAGCAAGCAGCTGCGTCGGTAACTGCAGTGGTCAGTGGTCAGCAAGAGCGCAGGTCTTTGGCGTGCGGCAGGGCTGTTTGATCGCAAGTTTTCAAATGCAAGTGTCACGGGGTAAGCAATGTCTTTATTGGTTATGAACTACGATTCTCCTATCGGCCCAATCGAAATCCACGCCACGGACACGGCGGTGAGCAGGGTCGAATTTGCCGGGGAACAGGCAGGAGAGGGTGGAGAGGTAAGCGGAGTGGGAGGTCGGTCCGCGGCCTCATCTTCGCAGGAGGCGGACGCGCATCCGCTGCTGGAGGAGGTGCAGCGCCAGCTGGACGCCTATTTCGCCGGCGACCTACGCTGCTTCGATCTGTCCCTGGCTCTGGAGGGCACGCCGTTTCAGCGCCAGGTCTGGCAGCAGCTTCGCAGTGTCGGCTACGGTCAGACCGCCAGCTACCAGGACATCGCCGTAGCTATTGACAACCCTAAGGCGGTGCGCGCGGTGGGCGCGGCCAACGGGCGGAATCCGGTTGCCATCGTCGTGCCCTGCCATCGTATTATAGGCAGCGGCGGGCGTGCGAAGTTGACCGGTTACGGCGGTGGGTTGTGGCGCAAGGAGTGGCTGCTGCGGCATGAGGGGGTGTTGTTGGTGTGAGGGGGTATAGGCTGTGGTTGCCAGAGTACAGATGGAGAGGGTTACGGAAGTATGTGTACAGTGGTCAACTGGGATTCAGAGTAGGGAGCTGACGGGCGTGATTGTCTCAGATTGAAGATGCCGATTTTACTCCCTGGCTTTACTTCCAGCAGTATAGGATGTCTGTTACCGCCAGACAGTCCTGGGACGTTTACGAGCCCACCGGGGCTGGTTAACTGCAACATCAGTCTGGAGTTGCCGAGTTGCTTAACGTCTTTCACAATCCCGATTACGTCCACAGGCCACTGTCCTTCTTTGATTTCCTCTGTCTCTTCTTGATAGGGCGTGCAGCCAGGTCGAAATTGGCAAAAGGCGCAAGCTGTCGGGCTTGGGTTGGCAAGTAGTGAAGGCAATAATTCGTTAGGATATTTTGACACTTTTGTGTTGAGTTCTTGAAGGGAGTTTTTGGCTTCATCAAGCAAATTTAAGCATTCTTCTTTTTTAAAGTCGACTTCATGCGCTGTCCCTGACAAAGGTACAACCTCAAGCGACGTCGGCCAATCACCAAATGACTCAGCATAAAGAGCAGCGTACATTTTGAGTTGGGTCTGATAGATTTTCTTTAGTTGGGATTCGTTTTGTTCATCAGATTCCAGTACCGGTCCAGACTTGTAGTCTCGGATAATGATGCCTTCCTCGGTGCGAATAACGGCGTCAATGGTCCCCCCTATGAGACCGTCGCGTGATTTTACGCGCATTTCGTGACGGCATCGCGGCGTTGCCCTGTGGCCCTTGTCACGTGGTTGTGGCGACCAGCGTGTGTCAGCGATTTCGAGAGCTCTTTGAATTGCCCGTATGCGCCTAACCTCTATGTCAGGCACAGAATTTCTCAATGGAACCAAATGTCTTTCGATTGAGGAGGCGTGCATTACATCGTGTGTTTCTTCAACCAATTTGTCCCACCGGGCGCCAATCACTTCTTTGTCCGGCAGGAGTTGCCCTCGGCCAGATTCTGAAAGCAGCTTGTGTATAATAATTCCTAATCTGGCTTTCGGGTATTGTGGTAACAACTGATGGGTTTTTTTTGAGGGACCATAGTGCTCTGAGAGCGCAGTCCCTAAGCGTACTGAATGCGGTTGGCGATATGCTTGATACAGGTTCAAAGCGGCTGGAGAATTGATGAGTGAAAGTCACACTAAGACTCCGCAAGCGATCGATATGCCCATCCGGGGCGTCTTAGCAAGTTAAATGTGTCCAGCGTCTGAGCGCCTTCGTCTCGGCAACTTGCTAACGCCTCTGCTAACTGGCCTACCGGGTGCCACTTATCCCATAGGGGATGAACGACTAGCACTTGTCTATTTCCAATTTCCAACCCGGGTAATGAACCAAAGTCACAAGGCGTTGCGTCAAAAGAAGTGCAGAATGAGTCCCGTAACTTAGTGGCATGTTCTATCCATCCTTCCAGATCAGGAACAGAGAAATTCCCATCTACCCCGCAGCAGAAGTTGTCGGACTGCAAGCATCGAAGCAATGAGACGCCGAGTCGCCAATCGAGCAAGCTGTGGTAGGCCATATTCCGGTAGTTTCTTAGGCAGTTGTAGCATGACGAATCGCAGATTGCCCTGTGCTCTTGGCTCAAAATCGATCCAGCAAATGTATCAACCTTTGAATTGGAACTCGTTATAGACGCTAGCAAGTGTTTCCAGTGGTCGCATACATAATTTGTAAATCCTGCCCCGTTAGCCAAATGGTCGCTAATGACAATCTCGCCTACTTTTGTCCCGTCTCCTAACTCAACTTGCCTCACATTGCTGAGGTCAAATTCGTCAGGATCAATGTCGAGTTTTTCGGCGGCGACAGCCTTGAGTATGAATGCTGCCGAATAGTAGGCGGCCTTTATTCCCACCGCTCTCGTTCCCACCGGGTCCAACCAGAGACCCGGACGGGCTGACTCTGGCCTGATGCGTAATACATCAGTAGATTTGGGAGCAACAATGGCAATGGATTCAGTATCTGTGGAGTTTGCGAAATTAAGTTGGTCGGCCTTCTGAAACCGGCTGTCAATCCATTGATTTTCTAACCTATGAATGCTTTGCCCTCGTTGGGCCGTACCTTTTGCCCCTTCGAACAAACGTCCCAGCCTGTCGTTTATCCTGTACACCCTGCCCGTTTTGGAAAAAGCGACCGCACTATTGGTCCCTCTTACATGCATACATGTAACTCGGTCTGATTCAGCCACCGTAGAAACTCCAGTAGGAAGAAACTCGACGTCCTCAAGAGCATCCTTGCCTGGGCCTAGGCTGCTTCGGAAAGCCAACGGGACTGCGAATTGGAATGTGCGGTAGGCTGGGTCGCTATCGGTCCCACATCCGCACTCAGGACAGTAATCGTCTTGCGGCTGTTCATCATGGGTAGCGGTGTAATGGCACATTCCGCAACGTGTCATCCATCTCCTCGACGACAAAGGATCGTCCTCACTTGGATGCCATCGGCTGTTCCGGTATAACAACGGTGAAGTGAAACCGATGGCCTGGTAGATACGCTTATCTTTAGTTCTCTGGGATCCGGGTGCGAACTCGGTAACAGCAAGGTCAAGGTCTCGGTCTGTAGTGAGATCGTTGCTACCTCTCAAACCATGATAAAACTTCCGGACACGAGAGGGCATCCCGTACATGGGAAGAACCGCGTATTCAGCCAGCCTTTCCGCAAGACCCTCACCAGTGATTTCAGAATTTGCGCACGCTTCCTCGATTCTGGTGTACAAATGGTGCCTGGCGTACTCCACGAGACTCTCTGGTAAGATACTTTCCGTTAAGCCCGCACACAAGGCTTCTGCGATTTCGGTTACATCTGGCGCCGACGAGAGCCATTTTTGAATCGCCTCTTTCCTGTTATGGTTGGTGTTCCACTTAGATGTCAGTCCAAATTCACCATGACTGTCAGGTGGTCGCGGGCTTTCCCACCATTGAATACCAGCAGATTGGAAGGCGCGACGCAGGCACTCCTTTGCCATGAGCCTCTGCGCTATTTCCTCACGGCCAATTGACAGAAAAGGCACTGGTGGAGGGTCGCCTGTGATTCGCTCGGGGTGGTGGTAGTAGAATTCGTCATGACTCCGGCCCCTGCAAATGGTGAGCACTGTTGCGAAGGGTTGCCCACGTCTTCCAGCGCGTCCCGCCCGTTGCTGGTAGTTGAAACGCATTGGCGGCATATTCCCTTGCACTACGCCCTGGAGACTGCCAATGTCAACGCCAACTTCCATAGTTGTAGTCACGCTAAGCATATCTATCGCATCTACTTCTTGCACTATGGGCCGACGAGGGTCTTTTTCTAGGTCCACGGTGATGTCACGAAACAGCCGTTGTCGTTCCGGCTGATTATCCGTTTGGGCTGTTAATTCCTCAGCATGCAAGCGCAGAGGTTGCCGTAGGTCTGCCGCCTCCTTCGCATAATAGTTTGATTCACGCAACTCTCCACAAGTGCAATCCGGTGAGTCAGGAATTTCCTGTTGGCAGAAGTGGTTAGTGCATATTCCTGGATTGTACAAGTGAGGACGGCGGCATCCCGTGCAACGCCACACTTTGTCGGTATCGATAGCAACGCGGACCATCAAACGCCTGGGATCGATTATGAAGTGAGTGTGGCCACCGATGACACATATTGCCTCCTTCACCACTTCTAGCAACGAACCCTCACTGATACCATGAAGGTTGGCGCATCTTTTTACGAAATTGCGAACACCTGCCCGTGCGGAATTCCAGTCCAGCCAGTCGTTAACGGGGAAAGCCCCCGGATCCTCTCGTCGATATCGATAAAGGTCCCCAAGCATTCGAAGTGTTCCACATAGGACGTTAACGAGAGCGTCTCGCGTTAATCCGCACTTGGAAGCCATGTTTTCCACTACTTTGTCTTGGAGGTCCAGCATGGCATACCCTAGACCGGCTGATTCGAACCCAAAATACAGACGGGAGAACAGCACTGAACAAATCTCGCTTATAACTTTAGCGCGCAACTTATCGCGTCCCCTATCACGACCCGACTGCGAAAGATCAGGGTTCCAACCACCGATGGTGTTTGAAAAATCGAACAAGGTCGTCCACCTTTGCCAAGTTCCATCGTACTTAAAATCCTGGAATAAGATGTCATTGCCAGCCGGGTTGACGCCACTTTTCTTTAGCCGCTGTATGAGAGCTCCCGTGCCTTGTTCAGAGTTGTCGCTTTCAAACAAGTGCCTCAATCTGACTGTGCGAGTTTCCCCGTTAGTCGAAATTAAGTCTAGTTTCTCTTTGGCACCCAAAGCACTCTCCTCTAAGTTTCTCCGAATTGCTTCAGGCAAGTTGGGTAAAGAACTGTAGTCGACGGTTGCAATTTCGATCCATTCTTGCAAGGCCTCTTGAATGTCTGGGGATTCTTCAGCCAACATCTGAGCGTTGGGGGATATTGGGTGCCCATTGCCTTGCAGGTCCAAGAGCAAGGCGGGCTTGGCAATTGCCTCTCTACTTAGCTCGTCGTACACAGCTTCACGTATTAGGTCGTAGTAATGAGATCTTTCGATTGAATTGGCGAGTTCAGCAGCTTCTTGTCGGCTATCGGAAAAAACGACCAATTTTTTGGCATCTTCGGGCAGGAAATAAAATAATTCTTTGGAGAGAATTTGTGTGATTTTGCCGAAACCAGTTCGGAAACCTCGAATTGGCGACTTTCGAAACTTGCGATGCTCGTAATTCGCTGCGCACAAGGGACAAACGGCGGGTAAAGCTCCCAAGTCACTTCCATGTGAATTAGGAACTAATGTAGATCCCAATTGAGACCAAGAGTATTGGTCAAAGGTTGTTGAGATATAATAGAACCATCTGACAGACACTTCATTTGAAAGGAAGGGAAGCCAAGATGGTTCGACCGGATATGGAAAAAT
>DAOUHY010000097.1:0-2282 GCA_034428435.1 Caldilineaceae bacterium
TGAGCAGCCTTCTGAAATTGTCATCCTGCAAGGGCCCGGCAAGCATCTGCAGAATCGATGGCCTGGCACCCTCCGGTTTCGCCATGCGCGGCTCCGGGATCAGTGTGGTCGCGGCATCGGAACAGAGGCCGAAGACGATGCTTCCAAAGAGGATCGCGTAGGCGTAGCCGAAGATAAGGTTCTGCGGCGACGTGTTTGCCGCCCACCAGTCGATAAAGAGCGCAGCCGCCAGACCGGACAGCGCCGCGGAAGCCGTGGCGGTCCGCAATCGCTGCGCAAAGAAGCCCCCGATGGCGCCGGGCGGAGCCAGGTCGCGCAGCCAACTCGTCCAACCGGTGATTTCAATGGCGTTGCCCGCGCCTCGAATCGCAGTCAGAAGCAATAGGAGCGTGACCGCGACCGGGCTCGGCGAGATGATCGCGAACGGGATCAGCCCTATCAACAGCCAGGAGAGATCGACCGCGACCGAGGCCGGAATCGTGACGGCTTTGCGCATACGGATACGCTCGATGGCGATGACGGCCGCGATCTGGAGCGGTTGCATGATGAAGGGAATCGCGATCAGGATGCCGATGTGAAAGTTGGATGCGCCAAGAGCCAGGGCGTATGCGGCCAGAAAGCCCCCCGACACCAGGCCGTCAATGGCAGAGGCGGCAAGGGTGCGAAAGGTCAAGGCCCTCAGGCCCCTGTGGAGCACATCCTGGGGTTGCAGATCGTCAGGTTGGAACAGAGACGAAAAAGGCACGGGGGCGTGTCCTCAGTCAGCTTTCAGGTCCTGGTTCGATTCATCGTGGGACAGATTGTAGTCAGTAAGGATACCACAGCCGGCCGGCGGTTTCGGTCGGACCTTTCTTCAGGGTGCGCTGGCAGAGGGTTGATCAGTGCGTGTCCGATTTAGCTCAGTATCCGGCCTATGATAGCATGGAAGCGACTACAGCAAGTTGACCACAGATGGCGATTCCCGGCTTTCTCCAACCCAGCACAGATCTAACAGACGAAGTACGTCAGCGCGGCCTGAAGGCGTTGACGTTCCAGGCGCTCGCGGCTTCGGGGGCCGACGGTCTGATGTCGGGCGGCTTTCTGGCCGCGTTTGCGCTGCTGCTGGGTGCGTCCAACTTTCACATCGGCATTCTGACGGCGCTGCCGTTCATCATGCAGACGATCCAGATCGCGGCTGTTATCGTTGTCGAGCGGTTGCGGATGCGGAAGCTGATCGCGGTGCCGTCCTACTTTACGGTCTATGTTTCCTGGGTGCCGATTGCCCTGATTCCCTTTGTCGTCGAGATACCCGATACGCGTGCAGTCATACTGCTGCTGTTTTTCACAGGGATTCGCGGAGTTGGAAATGCCCTGGTGAACACGAGCTGGACCAGCTGGCTGCGGGAGATGGCGTCGGCGGGCCCGATGGGGGATTTCTTTGCGAGGCGGTTGCGTGTGGCGACGATCGCGGCCGCGGCGACCAGCCTGACGGCTGCTTTTTGTATTGACTGGTGGAAGGGGGTCGCGGCGGAAGAAAACGTTATCTTCGGTTACTCGTACGCGATACTGTTCGGAAGCCTGGCGCTTGGCCTGAGCGCGGTTGTTATGATGACGCGTATCCCTGAGCCGCGCATGGCTGCGCTTGACGGGGCCCGGCCGTCGATAGTGCGAACACTGGCGGCGCCGTTGCGGGACGTCAACTACAGGCAACTGGTCAGTTTTCTGGGTTTATGGAACTTCGTGGCGCATCTGGCAGCGCCGTTTTTTACGGTCTATATGCTGACGAAGTTGGAGCTGTCGCTGTCGATCGTCGTCGGGCTGGGCGTTTTGAGCCAGGTGGCCAGCGTGTTGTTTTTGCGCGTCTGGGGTCCTTTGGCCGACCGCTACGGCAGCAAGGCGGTTTTGTCGATCTGTTCTTCGCTGTATTTCCTGGTCATACTGGGGTGGACCTTTACCACGTTGCCGGACGTGCACAGGCTGACGATGCCGCTCTTGTTCTTCTTGCACTTCCTGATCGGCATTGCGAGCGCGGGCATCAACCTGGCATCGACGACGATTCGAATGAAGATGGCGCCGCAAGCGCAGGCGACAGCGTTCCTGACCGTATCATCGCTCGCTGCCAATTTGGGTGCTGCGATCAGCCCGCTTCTGGGCGGGGCATTCGTTGATTTTTTCAGTGTGCGGCACCTGGAGGTGGGGGTGGAATGGGTCGAACCGGAGCGGGTGGTGAGCTTTCCCGCAGTGTTTTTGACCGGATACGATTTCCTGTTCACCGTTGCCTTCGTACTTGGCCTGTTCACGTT
>DAOUHY010000098.1:0-1817 GCA_034428435.1 Caldilineaceae bacterium
TGCGAGAGACGGCGTGGGTGGCGGTGCGAGGGCAGGCACAAGGCCTGCCCTTACGGGACAGTTTTGAGGGAATGGGGAGGCGTGGTGATGGCGACCGGAGGGCAGGCACAAGGCCTGCCCCTACGGGGAGGGTGAGGGGCGAAGGCCCGAGCGCGCAACTGCAATGGTCAATGGTCAGTGGGCGGAGATTGCGGTTGACCTGCCTCAGCGTTTGCGGAGGAATGGCAGTGGTTTAGTCGATGCCAGTGGAATACTCAAGTTTGCCCCCGTTTTGGGATGCACTTTGAGCCTTTAAAGTCTGGTATGCGCGCGCTTTCTGTGAGAGAATGTCGTTTGTCTCGCGGCCCGTGCAGGTTGTCTCGAAGAGGCTGCGAATGTGTAAGAGTTCGGAAGTGTCTTTGTCGGAGTGAGGTTATGTCCGAAAGCGTGCCTGCGGCGGCGGGAGCGGCCGGTCGAGCCAGAACGGAGGGAGGAAGTCGGCGGGGCTACCGCTTGATTTCAGCTGCCATCCTTGCGGCGTTGACGCTGGCCGTTGTGATGCTGCGTCTCCATAGGCTCGACGAATTGCCGGCAGGGATTCAGGTCAGCGAGGCATTGAACGGAGTGGACGCGCTGCGCGTTCTTGACGGGGAGCACGCGGTGTTCTTTCCTTCGGAGTTCAGCGGTCACGAGGGGCTGGTTGTCTATCTGATTGCTCTCTCGATCACGCTGCTGGGACAGACGGACCTGGCGTTGCGCTTGCCCACGGCGCTGGCGAGCGCGGGCACTGTATTTGTCGTATTCTGGTTGGGGCAGCTGCTGTTTGGGAGGGATGAAACGGGCCGACCGACTGCCTGGCGCGGCATCTTCATTGGGGGCGTTGGCTCGTGTTTGATGGCTGTGTCGATTGGGCAGACGGTCCTTGGGCGCACGGTCTTTCGAGCCAATCATTTGGTCCTGCTGCTTTCCCTATGCCTGGCTTTGCTGTGGTGGGGTTGGCGGGAGCGGCGCTGGTGGGCGGTTGCGCTGGCCGGGGTCTGTGCGGGGTTGGTGCAGTACACGTATATTCCGTCGCGGTTCACCCCGTTTCTCTTCATCGCCGTTGGCTTGAGTTTCCTCGTACCCCGCAAGTGGGCAGAATCGAGAAACGTTCGGACGGAGATTCCCTGGATCATTACTTTCGGGGGTGTGGCTCTGCTGGTTGCGGCGCCGATATTTGTTTTTTTCGCCTTGCATCCTGAACATTTCTTTCTGCGCAGCAGTTCGCTTTCCGTCCTTCAACCTGAGATCAACCGGGGAAACCCCTTGGGGACCTTGGTGGAAAGCGTAGTCTGGCATCTGGCAGCCTTTGGGTTCAAGGGCGACGTAAGTTGGCGTCACAACTTTGGCGCTCTGCCGATGCTCAATCCGTGGGAGGCGTTCTTTTTCTGGCTCGGCGCGGGCTTGTGCTTGTGGCGATGGCGGAATCCAGCTTGCAGGCTTCTACTCCTGTGGGGGGTCTTTCTGCTGCTGCCGGCGGTGATCGCGGTCGATTATGCCCCAAACACACTCAGGATGCTTGGCGCCACGCCAGCCGTCTACCTGGTTCTGGCTTTCGGCCTGTGGGAGGCCTTTGCGTTTGCAAAGGACCGGTTCTTTCCGAACAGAGCGACGGAGAGCGCTTTGGCCCTGGGAGCCGTGTTGACGGCAGCAGTTTTGATTCAGGGCGTAACTAATGTAGATCCCAATTGAGACCAAGAGTATTGGTCAAAGGTTGTTGAGATATAATAGAACCATCTGACAGACACTTCATTTGAAAGGAAGGGAAGCCAAGATGGTTCGACCGGATATGGAAAAAT
>DAOUHY010000099.1:0-11442 GCA_034428435.1 Caldilineaceae bacterium
GCGAGTACTCATCAGGATGGTGACCTGGTGCAGGCTTTCAGGGGAGAGTGACCAGAAGTCCCACATGGCTGTGCCGGAGCGCATGTTTGTTTTGGGATCGCGCTTCTGCGTATGGATGAAGTCGCCGAACTTATAGGGATCGCGTACAAAGAAGACCGGCGTATTGTTGCCGACCATATCCCAGTTTCCGTCTTCCGTGTAAAACTTGACAGCGAAGCCGCGCACGTCGCGTTCAGCGTCTGCGGCGCCGCGTTCACCTGCGACCATCGAGAAGCGCAGCAGGCAGTCGGTCTGTTTACCTACTTCAGAGAATATCCTGGCCTTGGTGTAGCGCGTGACATCATTGGTAACGGTGAAGGTGCCGTAAGCCCCCGAACCTTTGGCATGCACGACCCGCTCCGGGACGCGTTCGCGGTTGAAAGTAGCCATCTTCTCCAGGAGCTGATAGTCCTGCATCAAAAGTGGACCGCGCGGGCCGGCAGTCAGTGAATTCTGGTTGTCGCCGACTGGCGCCCCGTGAGCCGTTGTCAGTTGTTTGCGTTCAGCCATTAAATACCTCCTATGATTCTTGACAGTCAAAGTGAACTACCCCCACACTGCCTGCCGGCGAGAGCGACGGCTACGACACCTTAAGGACGTGCTCCCGGTTGGGACCTGGAGTACGCTTTAAGGCAAGAGAAAATCTGCGAGTTTCGCGTTTGAACGCTTCCCCGTTCGCGTGAGCTATGTTCGCTATGGCAGGGTCTCACCATAATATACAGAAACTCGATGACATTGTCCATTGCGCCATGTCCCAAACTCAAGCCAGCAGTGGCAAGGATACACCTGAAAATGGGCGATTACCAAAGGGTGATCACCCTTTCTTCGCCATCTCTGAGCGCCTGCCGATTCCTGCTCAGCGAGATGGTGACGGCCACATAGGCAACGAGACCAAAGATCACATACGGCCAGGGTGTCTGTCCGGCGACGGCAAACACCACCGCGCACACCAGCGCAGTCACGCTCACGCTGTAGGTGCCGATCGAAGCCATGCGGCTCCACCAGATCAATAGCAGCCCCACCAGGCATACAACCCCGCCGATAAGCGGCGAAATAGCCAGTATGGTGGCCGCAGTCGTGATCCCGCCCGCGCCCCCCTTGAAGCCCAGATAAAGCGACCAGTTGTGACCGACCACCGCACACGCGCCCGCCAGTGCCGCCGCCGCAGCCACCGCGATCACGTCCATTTCGGGGAAAAACGCACCCGCCGCGTAGCGAACCAACAGCACCGCCGCCGCGCCTTTGAGCGCATCACCCAATAGCGTGGGGATAGCCGCCTTCAGGCCGGCCGCCCGCCACGCATTGGTCGCGCCCGTGCGCCCGCTGCCCACAGTGCGGATATCCACACCGTATATCTTGGTGGCCAGCAAACCGACCGGCACCGACCCAAGCAAATAGCCGAGCAGCCCACCCGCGACGATCAGCAGCAATTCCATAGCAGAGGCACCCTCAATCCTCGCGCTGGGCCGGCCGCAGTCCCGGTCCCCCTTCGCCCAACAAACATTGTGGTTTCGTGCCCTTCGCGAGCTTGAGCTAACTGAACTGCGGCTCTTCCTGAGACGGATCGCCCGGCAAGTCCGGTGGCGTCTCCATACCTGAGGGCAGGTCCAGCGACTCCTCTACATTCTCACTCCGCATGTGTAGCTCCGCTTCAAGGGTAGCCCCCTCATCCAGCAGAAAGCTGTTCACATGCAGCGCGCCGCGCACGTAAGATCCTGCCAGCAACTCAACGCGGTCTGCCCGAATCACACCGTCGAAATATCCCCGTATGCTCACGTTCCGGGCCCGAATCTCGCAGTTGACGCGGGCGGCCTCCGTCAGGATGACGTTGGCCAGCGTTTCCAGCAGCCCGCTCTCTACCACACCGTCAATGCGAATGCTGCTGTCGCTGCGCAACGCCCCGTTGTACGTGGCCCTGGGCCCAATGATGACCTCGATCGCGTCCGGCTGTGGCCGTTCGTTTCGTCGAAACACCAGTATTCCTCTCTTGCACGCCGCCAGTTGTCCCGACGACCGCAAGCAACTGCGGCCCAACCGACAAACGGTTTCCCCCCAACTTCACCGCGGTAAGCGTTAAAATGCCCTCATCTGCTGTCTGATAGGCGAACTGATTACGGTGCGGTGGGACCTGAAATTCACTGCGCGAAGTCTAGCATAGGCACCCGATCCGGGCAACCTCGCTTTCCTGTTTCAGGGCGAGGAAAACCTGTCTGGCAGGTCGCCCAAAACCACCTTCAGGGCCACCTTGCCAGTGCTCCATGATGGCCCCCTGGCCGCCATTCTGGGAACCAGGATCGATGCCGAACAGTTATTGTAAGCATCGGCCCTCTGCACAATACCGGCGGGGGGGAAAAGGAAAGGAGAAAAATGAAACGGAATCTGTTCCTGGTCTTCTGGATCGTCGGAATCCTTATGCCAATGGCCTGGCTCGTCCGGCCCTCGCCCGTGGCCTACCGCATCTTCAACACACTCTTCAGCCCCGCCTGGATGCACATCCTCATGCACAGCCTGCTATTCGCCGTATTGGGCGCCCTCCTGATGCAGCGCCTGTCCGGTACGCCTGCCAGGCGCGTCGGCCTTACCCTCACCCTCGTACTCGCCGCCGCCATCCTTCAGGAGGGCTTCCAGCTCCTCAGCCGGCAGAGCGTCCTCCACCCGGACAACCTCTTTGACATCGGCGTCGACATGCTCGGCGGCCTCCTCGGCGTGTTGGCGGTACTGGTCTTCAAAACGTTTGCGGCCAAACGGGACAGACGAAATCCGGCTCTGACCATGTGATACGGGATTCCGAAAAGCCTGGTCTCGGGCACCCGCATCACATCCCGAATCAGCTGACAACCGATCGCCACCATTCGTACAGCCGATGGCGCGCGCCGGGAAAATAGCTGGCGCTCGACTTCATCTCGGCCAAAGCCGTGCGAAGTACGTCCAAGGGAACACGGTTCTTTTCCCCCCACTGTTTCAACAGTTCCAGCGTGTAGAATAACTCTACCGGCGGACTGAGTTGCCGTAGCACACGGCGGGCTTTTCGATCGTCGGTTGCGACGGCGCATCCGCGGTGAAAGGCTATCGCACCGGTTACTGCCTCGCCGTCATCAAGTTCAGCCGCTAACGCCACGAAAGTGGCCTCTTCTATCTGATTTTCCAAGCGCACCTGTTGAATCAACCCTTCGTCGAGGAAGGAACCTAGGTCCACAGGCTCCTGCACTTCCCTGCCTTCGGTCGGACCGGGACGCCAGACGAACAGAGCTTCGCGCTCCACTACATAGTCGGCGACCCGGACCTGATATGGCAGCGCCGCAGTGACATCTCGCAGGTGGCCTGTCGCATATAGGTTCAGTAGGCAGCTGGCATCGAGTAGGATCGAGTCGAAACCACGCGTCACGAAAAAGTGTACCCTTCAGACGTCTGGTACGGTAGAGTGCCGTCGTTCTCTATCGAAGGAACTTGCCATCTTCTACTGCTGTGGAACAGGTTTCTCCTCCCCGACAACCCTGCGCGTGAGATCGATGGTGAGCAAGCCAACTTGGCCGCCATCGTGGAGGAACGAAGACTGTGCCAGCCCCTGGATCAGTCGCCTTGCTGCTACGCGGTCGACTCGCAAATAGCGGGCCAATTCGCCTTCGGTCAGCTTTCCGTCTTCGTAGGCCAGTGCAGCCAAGTACCGGTATCGAACTGGCAAGACTCTTTCGTAGCTGGCATAGGGATGCATATCTGGCTGCGACTGTGCTTCTTGCGCCTTGAGTCCGCCCTCTCGCAACCGTTCCCATGCCCCGCCCGACAGAAGGCGCAACGCCTCCAGGCGCAGCATCAACGCTTCCACCGACACGGAATATTGACCGGCCAGACGGCAGATCTCCGCCCCCGTAATCTTGCCCCCGGTCACGCGTGACATCTCAGCAAACCTTCGTCGCAAACCTGAGGTCGGCATCAGCAGGCAATTGGCAAAGGCATCCGCGAAGCGCTCCCCGGAACGCAAGCGACCGTGCCCACCCAACATCGATACCTCCGACCTGAAGCGGTCTGTGAGGAAGTGCCCGTACTCGTGCGCCAGAGACCATCGCTGCTGGTCCAAAGGATGACGGGCGTTCAAGACGATACAGCCGCCCAGCGACTCCGAATAGCTGAACATACTCGCCACACACGCGGGAAGTTCGATGCAGAAAACCCGAAGCCCGACATCGTTCTCAAGAGCCTCTCTCAAATTCAGGAGCGGCCCGTCGCCAAGCGCCAAACGGTGTCGTTCGGCCGAGGCCACATCCTCCGCTGCAACTTCGGGAGAGACCCCGCCCGTCGCGTATTGGATGGGATAGTTGTGGCCTGGCGACGCCTCGTTCAGCTTTTCGAGATACAAATAGTCTTCGCACAATCGTTGAAATGTCTGGACCGCCTCCTGCATCTCGCCCTGGAGTTTCTGAGATTCCAAACTTGAGACGGCTGCGCGAAACAGCAAAGTAAAATCGGAGAAAACGCCCTTCGCGCCGACGAAGTCACCCACCGGCCGGCCATACAGTCGGGCCATCTGTATCAGCTCATCCGGCCGAGTACGCCGCTCGCCCTTTTCTATTGCCGTAACGGTAGTACGGGCGACTTCCAAAGTGTCGGCTACCTCCTGCTGCGTCAGTCCGCGAGCCTTGCGTGCCGCCTGTAGCCGGCGTCCTATCACCGGCGGAGGAATCGTCTCGACTGCCTGCCCTTGCATGGTGCCTCCTGTCTGTCGGGAGGGAACAAGAAAGTCACTTATCGTAATGACGCGCCGTCCGCTTTATGCAAATGATTTACTTATCTCTGGCCGTTCTGACAACCCCTCCGGATGGGTGGCCGTTCTACATCATGTAACCCGGGGTTTTCCTTTCACTATGCAAATCCTACCACATTTATCTGACAATGTCAGATCTAAAGCAAGAATGAGCTGAAAAAATGTCAAAATTCGGCACAGTAGAGTTCGCACGTCGCACCAACCAGGACTGGCGCCAATCCTCTACAAGTGAATGAAACACCTCACAGTTTTTCAGGATTTCTCCCCCGGTCCAACCTGCCATATACGCGCAAACCATGTAAAATAAAACGACCGGCAAACAACCCGTACGCAACTACCACATCACCGCCCCACCCGCCCCTGCGGAGCCCGCCCATGACCCTGCCGCTGCGCTCTCTCCTCTTCATGCCCGCCGACTCCCCCCGCAAGATCGCCCGCGGCGCCGGCCTGCCCGCCGACGCCATCATCGCCGACCTCGAAGACGCGGTGGCACACGCCCGCAAAACGGATGCCCGCTCGCTTCTCGTCGACTCCTTCCGCACACTCCCGCAAGACGGCCCCCTTCGCTGCATTCGCATCAACCCTGTCCACAGCCCCTTCTGGCCCGATGACCTGCTCCAGACCTTCGCCGCCGCGCCCCAGGTCTACGTGATTCCCAAAGTCGAGTCCGCCGCCGACCTGCAAAGCGTGAACAAACAACTGACAGAACTGGAATGCTCCGCAGAAATGCCTGTCGGAACTGTGCGACTGCTGCCGATTGTAGAGAGTGCTGCAGGGGTGGTGAATCTGCCCGAAATTGCCTGCGCAGATCCCAGGACCGTGGCGCTTGCCTTCGGCGCCGAGGACTTTGCCGGCGATATCGGCGCACAGCGCTCGCGCGAAGGCTGGGAGGTCTTCTACGCCCGCAGCGCCGTCGTCACCGCGGCCGCCGCCTTCGGGCTACAGGCAATCGATACCGTCTATACCGACCTGGCCGACGACTCCGGTCTGGCCGATGAGTGTGACGCTGTTCAGAAAATGGGATTCCGCGGCAAACTGGCGATCCATCCTCGCCAGGTGGAGGTCATCAACCGCGCCTTCATGCCGGACCTCTCCGAAGTGGCCGCGGCGCGGCGGCTCATCGCCGTCTTTGAGGCACACCAACGGGCCGGGCGTGGCGTCTGCGTTCTCGACGGCAAAATGGTGGATATGCCGATGTATCGTGCCGCACAGGATCTGTTAGCCAGGGCGGGGAATGGGACGGTAGGGGAACGCCCCAACTGAACTGTGAGAAGCGAGAGCCGCTCTCTCTTCTCCATACCTTTCTCTAGTCGCGCACCGGACGTAGACCAAGATAGACGACGCGCCCGCCCAGTGTCTGCAAAATAGTGCGCGCCGGCTTCCACGGCAGAAGCTGATTCAACTCGGATGGACTCAACGGCGTATTGTTGTTGGCCAGAAAAACGCGGAAACAGGCCGCCGTCAGCGAAAGATGCTCGTTGATGTAGTCCGGGTCCTTGGTGCAACGGCTGCGCAGACATTCCCACAGGGCATCTGTACGGTGAACTTCTCCCGTCTCCGGGTCAATCCAATCCACATCTTCCGTGTTTCTATGGTCCTGGAACCTGTCCCGGCACTCTGTGCACAGCTGATCGCGTAGGTATAGGCGGAAATTCCGGCCGCTCTGCTCCCACCAGTTATAGTCGATGTGAAACTTTGTGTTCACGTCCGGTCGGAACCACTTGAGTTTTTGCTTGGATGCTGCCGCTGTCATCTCCTTCTTATCCCTCCTCGATAGTCAAGATCCGGTGAATTTCGTGCGATTCCGGCTTCGCATCCTCATCTCACTTTGAACAGTCCGTCCCCATAGTCCTGGAAGCGGGAATTGCTCAGCAATGCAGAAAAGATCGGTCCCGGCGGACTCCGCCAGAACATGTTGACCGCACTGTATATCGTCTTGACATGCGCCGTGCCCTGCGGGTTCAGCTTCGCAATCTCCGGCACGATCATATCCACGAGCTGCGCAAGCGCATCGTCGTTGCCTTCCAATCCGGCGTTGAACGCCTCCAGCCCCTCCCGGTCGTCGCATGAAACAATCAGGTCGAAGTCATACTCACAGGAGATCTGCACCTTGTTCATCTCGAGGCCGATCCTCAGCTGTTCCGCATCCACTCTCGCAATGCGGCTCCACTCCCGCCTCATCCGGCGCGGGCGGTAGTCAATGACCACTTCATCCGCCTCATTGGTCCGCTCCAGCGTGATCAGCGCGCTCACCGGAAGATTGTGCCCAACCATCCATTCCTTCAGACCGCACACATAGCGTCCGCTATGGACCACCCAAGCCGTGTGGCGGGTGCCCCAACGACCGTCGACCACCGTCACCATCGAACGCTCTTGCGCACTGTGCGGGAAAAGCGCACGCGTACGGCTGCTCAGCGGAAGCGTCCCGTATAGCCAGTGTGGGAAGGTCAGCGTGAAACTGATGCTCGGCACCACCGACGAAACCGGCGTGCTCGCGCCGCTTTCGCCCCATTCATCGTCCAGCTCCCACTCCATCTGCAGAAGTTCCACACTCAAGATTGCCCGGTTGTAGCGGCCTATCCTGGGACGCAAGAGCGGAGGGATGGTCTGCGCCTCCGGCGGTTCCAACCGTGCCAGGAACCACAGAGGGCCGCCGCCGCTCCCAATCTGGTCGAAGCGTTTGTCGTTCCCAAGCGCGTGGTTCACGCTGATAACCTGCATTGCCTGCGAAACATTCTCCGACTGCAGATCGAGCTCCGGCAGCAGCTCCTCAGGCGACATCGGCCGGTTCTGCATCTCAAGCAGCGCCTCAGCAATGTTCAGATGACCCACATGAACTTCGGCCAGCATGTCGGCCAGCAACCAGTAATCTTCAATAGCCACGAAATCTTCGTTCCGCTCCCCATCGTTCAGGACAAAGAGCAAACTCTCTTCGATCTCCTCCTGGTACAGAGAATGAATCTCCTCCGCTGAAAGGAGAGCCTCCTCATCGCCTGTCGCCTGACCATTGGTTCCGTTGAGCCGGTGGCCCGTCTGAAGGTTGGCCGCAAATTCTCGGGTCTCGCCCGTGTCGGCAAAACCGACCCGGATCACGTCGAAGGCGCCATGCTCCGGGTTCTGGCCGGCGCGTGTCTCCAGGACTTCGCCTACCAGAAAGTCCATCGCCGGAAAGATGAGCGTCTCCCCAACGTCATACAGGTCCTTGGGCTGGTAGACCGCCCCCTTCTTCAGCTCGGACTCCATCCGCGCTGTCTCGCGGCGCTGGTATTCCTGGATCAGGCACAGCGCCAGCTGGCTGGTCGTCATCGGCGACTCTGCATCCAGGATCAACTCATGGATAAAATCCAAATCTTCATCCGAAACTCTGAACTGATCGCGCCAAAATGAAGCAGTTTGGGTCCTTCGCAACAGCACGTCTTCCTCCTCCTGGAAACGCAGGCATCCCGCCCGAAAAAGTCGCCTCTGCGCCGCTCTGCTCGTGGGCAACAACGGCGTCGGTTCCGCGCTTTCGCAGTCTGTGTCCAAACAAATGAGCTTCCGCGCCAGACCGCAAAAACTGTGCAAACCTTCGGACTGCAGAGTAACTGAAAGTTCCCTCATTCCTATTCTTCGCCCGCGACCGGCGTCAAGGCGGTTTTGCAGCCCAACAATGAAGTATAGCGGTTCAGGCCCCAAAATTCAAGAACGCGCCAATCTGAATTCCATCCCAATGGGGCAACTTCTCCCCCACCTCTGTCAGCAACTAAATCATAGCCATGCCGCGATCAACTCTGTTGCAGGCGAAGCGCCGTCTCTGACCACTGACTACTGACTACTGCTTTTCCGGGCGGTCGGGCCTATTCGGCCCTCCCTTGTGCGGGGGCTCCGCCCCCGCAACGCCCCCTCTCCTACAACATGCTTCGTCGACCTGGTGTCGATATTCGTAACAGGTGCCTTATCGAAGGTGTCCAGCCAGACCACGTCCCGCCAGTCCCAGCAAATCCCCGCAGGTGCCGGCCTTGTGCCTGCCCTCCCTCGCCCCAAAATTTAGCTGCACCCCCTATCTGAACTGTAAGTCACCTCTCATCAACCGCCGTCTCCCAGCCGCACCCGCGCCAGCGCAACCTCCGCCTCCCATACGCCCAGCTCGACGGTCGGGCTCAGCGTCGCCGAGTCGTATACGATCAGCCGCAGTTCATATTCGCCCGGTGCCAGATCAGTCGGAATATCAAGGTAGAATACCGTATCCACCGGTTCACCCGCCTCCCAGCGGCCCGTTCTCCTGTGGCGCGCGTTCAGCAGGACCGAATCTTTCTGATAGACCCGTCCCCCCTCGGCATCGTGCAAACGCAGCGACACCGAATAGTCGATCCCCAACCCCGGCGCAGTCTGCCACTGCATGGCTAGCCACAGGGCCCCGCCCTCACCCAGACTTAACGCCTCTTCCGTGTTCAACTGCCCTTCGCCCTGACCCGTAGCAAGCCCCTGCAGCGAGATGCCGCCATCATACTCTACCGTCCGCGGCTCCAGATACTCGTAAAATGACCAGGGGCGATCTGACGCCATTCCCGAAAAGGTGTGAATCTGAAAGCTGCCGTGCTCCTCCGCACCCCCGTACCGCCCATACTTGCCGAGAAGAACGACCGCGTGCTGCTCGGCCAGCGTATCACCGCTGACACGGTCGTTCGCCCAGTCCACAAACTTCACCGTTGCCGGATTCCCCATCGCCCCAAGCGACGATTCCAGCTCCTGCGGCAGATACGGAACACTCGCCGCTATCACGTCGACCGGCGCGGAACCCGCATACAAATACTGAAAACTGAAATGCTCGCTGATCGTATACGGTAACAAATAGACGACCCCCGGATCGGGCGGCTGCGCGTTCAGCGTCCGCGCCAGCTCCGCCCACTCCGTCTCGTTCGCCTCATACACCACAGGCAGATTCGCCCACGTCTCGAAATACGTGCGGTATGTAAATGCCCCCTGCACCAGAATCAACCCGCCCAACACAAGCCCCAATCCGACGGCAACCCGGTTCCCCATCTGCCCAACGGCCTGCAGTCGCAAGCCGTCGCGCCGCGCCCGCAAGAACTGCACCGCCTCCCACAATCCCACAGCCGCCAGCAGATAGATGACCGGCGTCGCGCCCATCATCCGCAGGAAGTGAGGCAGAATATCGTCCCGCGAAAGCATCGCCGGCAGCAGCAGCACCCCCAGCCACAACAGCAGCAGACGGTAGGCGGGCCGCCTCCAACGCCAGATCGCCATGCCCGCGCCCAGCCAGAAAAAGATCGCTTCCCATGGCCGCAGCATCGACTGGCCGGCAAAGTTGTGCCGCCAGTTCGGGTCGCCGCGAATGCCGAAGACCAGCAGATGATCCCAGACGTTCCCAAGAAAGGACCTGAATGCGTCCCCCTCGCCGCCGCGCAGCAGCCAGACCTCTCGGCTGCGCATCAGGAAGTGCTCAGGATTCACCGCAAAGTGGAGCAGAATCGGCGCGGCAACCAGCGCGGCTACACCAATAAACGCTGCCGCCCACGGCACTTCTCTCCGTACCCTTGCCCTGGAAAAGGAAGCGAATGGAAGGAGAAAGCTCAGACCAAAGAGCAAAAACAGAAAAGGGGTGAAACGCGCCGGGATATAAGTGTACGGCAACAGACCCGTGCAGATCCCTGCCAGCACGATCCGCCACCAGCTTCGCTCCCGCCACCCCTGCCACAGCAGCGCAAAAGCCAGCACAAGAAGCAGCGGCATGTGCGTGACCTTGTTGTACGACGTGCGCCCAATAATCGTCTGGCTGACGGATACCGCCATCAGCCCAGCCCCAACCCCGCCTATCAGCAGACCGCGCCACGGCGTCGGCCTGCCCCATTCATCCCTGCCGAACAGCACCCGCCCCAGCCAGAAAACGGCAAAGACCAGGCCCGCGCTGCCCAGCGCTGTCGGTAGATGCATGGCCAGCAGCGTCCGCCCAAACAGGATCGTCGACAGGGCCAGCGCGTAGATCGCCGACGGCTCGCGGCCCTGGTCCACCGGAAAAAATATCGCGTGCTCGCCCCGCAGAACCTGGAGCGCCAGCGCCCCGTCTATTCCCTCATCCCGGTTGAGACCCATCGGCAGCTCGGCCAACCCCGCAAAACGCAGCACTACCACCGTCAGTGCCAGCACCACCAGGATCGCTCCCGTGACCAGCTTCAATCGACTCCGTTCTGCTTCAGCCGACCCGGTTGCGCCAGTTGAACGCTGCGCAGCAGATGAACTCTCAGACACGCTCTCAATCCCCTGCTCTTGCCTGACTTGCGTCGAACGCCTTCTTCGCGATGGGCCGTCCTGTCCGGCTCCCTTCGCGGACCGCGCACACTGGCAACACCGATTCGTGCCGTGCCGCCCCCCCTGTCACGGGCGTTCGTCCAATTGCAACCGCGCCAGCAGCAACTCCGGCTCCCACACTCCAATCTCTACAGTCGGTATCTGGGTCTCTGTGCTGTATACGACCAGCCGCAACGCATACTCGCCGGGAGCGAGATCGGTCGGGAATCCAATCTGGACCATGGTATCGAACAGCTCGGAAGGCCCTCCGCTCCCGGTCAGCGTGTGATTCGGTTTCCACAGAACAATATCCCTCTGGTAAGACCTTTCTCCGTCGGTATTGTAGAGGCGCAGCG
>DAOUHY010000100.1:0-1828 GCA_034428435.1 Caldilineaceae bacterium
ACGGGCAAGTCGGTCTGCATCAATTCGATCATCGGCTGTCTGCTTTTGACGCACACGCCGGAAACGCTGCGCCTGCTGATGATCGATCCGAAGATGGTCGAACTGACCGTCTACAACGGGACGCCGCATCTTCTCAGCCCGGTAGTGACCGACGTGGACCGGGCTGCGGGCGTGCTGTTCTGGTGCATCAAGGAGATGGAGCGGCGCTACCAGATGCTCAACAAGGCGGGCGTACGCGATCTGGAACGCTTCAACGCATATCTGCGCAAACTGGGCGAGGAGATCCTGCCTTACGTCGTCGTCATCATCGACGAAATGGCGGATCTGATGATGGCTGCGCCCGAGGAGGTGGAGAAGCACGTGATCCGCCTGGCACAGATGGCGCGCGCTGTGGGCATTCATATGATCATCGCGACGCAGCGGCCCTCGGTCGATGTCATCACCGGCCTGATCAAGGCCAACTTCCCGGCCCGTATCGCGTTTGCGGTGACCAGCCAGATAGACAGCCGGGTGGTGCTGGACGTTCCGGGCGCGGAGAATCTGCTGGGGCGGGGCGACATGCTCTTTATGGCGCCGGATGCAAGCAAGCTGGAGCGGATGCAGGGCGCGTTTCTGGATGATGCGGAGACCAACCGCATCGTCCGCTACTGGCAGAATTTCCACAATCTGGAAACCTACATCCAGGAACAGGAGGGGAACGGACAGGGGCGACTGGAAGGTGAGCAGATCCCGCTCTTCACGCCTGATCCCATCTCCTCACCGATCGAAGAGCGCGAACTGCCGGCGACGGAGGGCACTGCGCAGAGAAGCGAGGGCGAATCTCTCCAACTCCTCGAACAGGACGACGGGCAGAGCCCACTGCGCGATCAGACGCAGGACGGCGAGGGCCGGGACGAACTTTTCGACGAGGCGGTACAGGTCGTGTCGGAGGCCGGGCGCGGCTCGGTGACGATATTGCAGCGGAAGCTGCGGGTCGGCCACAACCGCGCCAGCCGTCTGGTGGAGCAGCTTGAAGCAGCCGGCATTCTGGGACCGGAGCGGGGCCGGAGCCAGGGGCGGGAAGTCTATCTCAAGACCGCAGGAGAGAGTGACCCGGAGCGCGCAGAGGAAGTTCCCTCATCGCTTGCTGCTTCTCCATCACTCGATCATGACAATGGGGCCGTCCACGGTGGGATCAGTGGCAATGGACCCGTCAATAGCGGGCAGGCAGACAACGGACAGGTTGAGCTGCCGCCGCCTCCTGAGAAGGGCGACGCTCCCCCGCGGATCTGGATGTAACGCTGCGTTCAATCCACAACAGGAGAATTAATCATGAGCCAGAGCGTGTCCCCCGCGCGCCCCGCGTGGCTGTCTGACGCGATTTACCCCTTCGAGAGCAGTTTCTTCACGACTCCATCCGGCCTCGAGATGCACTACATCGACGAGGGCGCGGGGGAGCCGATTGTTTTCCTGCATGGCAACCCCACCTGGTCTTTCGAATTTCGGCATCTGGTCGGGGATCTTCGTTCGCAATACCGATGTATCGCGCCCGACCATATCGGTTTCGGGCTGTCGGCGCGCAGCCAGCGACCGGCAGACTACCGCCCTGAAGCCCATGCGGATGCAGCGGCGGCTTTGCTGGACCACCTCGACGTGCAGGACGCGACCTTGTACCTGGTGGATTGGGGCGGGCCGATGGGGTTGGATTTTGCTCGCAAGCATCCGGAGCGGGTGAAGCGGCTTGTGATCACGAACACCTGGTGCTGGCCGGTCGGGCGCGATCCGCACTATGTGATGTTCAGCTTTTTCATGTCGAGCTGGCTGGGCCAGTACCTGATCAAGCGCCACA
>DAOUHY010000101.1:0-15867 GCA_034428435.1 Caldilineaceae bacterium
TGACTACTGCAGTTCTGGGCGGTCGGGCCTATTCGGCCCTCCCTTGTGCGGGGGCTCCGCCCCCGCAACGCCCCCTCTCCTACAACATGCCTCGCCGACCTGGTGTCGACATTGGTGACGAGTGCCCAATCGAAAGTGTCTGGCCAGACCACGTCCCGCCAGTCTCCGAGCCAATCTCACTCTGACAAAACTGCGGCACTCTCTCCTCACTCCTCTTCAGTCTCTCCTCGCTCTTCAGCCTGCACCGCGTCTCGCCCAAAAACGGTAAACAACCTCAGCCACCGCTGGCACTGTTTCACCGTCAGACTGTTCCCACCTCAAATCTGGGATGCACCCCTTCCCTCATTATGCAAATTCGACGCTACAGTAAACGAACCTCTGTGCATTTCTGGTTCCAGTTCTGCCCGCCCATTCGCCAAACTTTTCTGCCCCCCAAAAAAATGCTCGCAAGACCCGTCTCAATGTTCATACTCCTCCATCAACTCGACCAGATTGCCGTCCGGGTCGTTACAGAAGCAGACACTGACTGAACCTTCAGTGAGTTCGAAATTCACGGGCCCCGAAATGAACTCTACGCCGGACTTTCTCAGCGCGTCCACGGTTGCCGGCAGGTCCTCAACGGTCAGAGCGAAATGGCAGGAACCGACAGAGCCAAGTGGGGTGACGTGCTTGTCCCCGTGCGTTGTAAAGAATTCAAGCAGGTCTATGAGGATCCCTGGTGTATCGTCGGCAGCCAGGCGGGTTGACTGCGCACGCGAACCTTGCAGTCCTCCGGCCATGTCGGACTTTTCTCCTTCCAACTGGTGCTGCTCGACCTGCTTCAGGCCCAGCTTGCCGACATAGAACTCCAGGGCCTGTTGGGTGTCGCTGACCGTAATTGCAATATGATCGAGTGCCTTGACTTTCATCGCTGTTTTCTCCTTGCCAATCTGGGAAACCGAGAATCGAGCTGCTGGGAACACGGCGGGAAGCGCCAATCCGGGACGAAGCGAGGCAGCCTCAGGCCCAGTCCCCTCCGGCGCGGCGCAGATACCTGGCCGCGCCCTCCCTGAGCTGCCGGTCTGAAGGCTGGATCGCTGTAGCACCGCCGTCCACCATGAGTACGGCCGCGGTAATGTATGAAGCCTCGTCGCTGGCCAGGAACAGGATCGCATTGGCGACCTCCTCAGGTTCGGCGAACCGGGAGAACATGGTCATGGCTGCGTAGGACGCCACGTTTTCCGCGGGTGTGCGCGCCATCATCGGCGTGTTCATGCCCGTAGGGCACACTACGTTGGCGCGAATGCCGCCTTCTCCGCAGTCCTGTGCAAGGCAACGGGCCAGGCCGATGAGACCGTGCTTAGAGGTGTTGTAGTCAGCCTGCATTTCGTTCGCCACCACACCGGACATCGACGACACAAATACGACACTGCCGCCGCCTTGGCGCAACATCGGAGGTATCACGAACTTCGAGCACAGAAACGGCCCCCTAAGGTTCACCCGCATCACGCGGTCCCAATCTTCTTCATCGATCTCGGCGATATGTTTGCCGCTCCCGAATGTAGCCGCGTTGTTCACCAGGATGTCGATGCGTCCAAACGCAGCCAGAGTGTCTGTCGCCATCTTCTCGGCATCTTGGGCGAGGCTCACGTCGACGATGACTGCTATCGCCTCCCCGCCAGACGAGTTGATAGTTTTGACCGTGTCGTGGGCGGTCTCCCGGTTCATATCGGCAACGACCACCTTGGCGCCTTCGGTCGCAAACCGTAACGCAGTCGACCGCCCGAGACCCTGGCCCGCCCCCGTGACAATAGCGACCTTTCCTTGCAATCGACCCATCTGGCTTTTCCTCCAGGTTTGGAATCGCAAGCCCAGCAACCGTTAGCTGCCGTTCCTGGCCGGCAACTGGAGCGAGTCGCCGACAAGCAGAATGCGCATGTCGAACTCCGGCTGCTGCTCGTAGTAAAGTTCAAAGAGCTTGCCGATGTCGCCGGTGTGGTTGCGCCAGAATTCCCAGTGAAAGGGCAGCAGCGTCTTGGGGCCGAGTTTCTGCGCCACCGAGAGAAACTCCTCAATCTCCATGTACCACGTGCGGCCAAAGGCCAACAGCGCCAAATCCAGATTGTGCTCCGCACCGATTTCTGCCATGGCCGGACCATCCCAGGTGTCGCCGGAGACAAAGAGTTTCGTCCCTCCGGAAGACAAAACGAATGTCACCGCGTGCGGCTCGTTCGGGTCGTAGGAAGGGTAGACCTGTAACTCCACGTCTCGGAACTGAAGCGAGTCGCCCGGCGCCACCTCGCGTATACGGTCGTCGGCGATGCCAAACTCCCGCATCAGTTTCGCCGAGGAGCGCGGCGCAACACAGACTGCATCGGTGTTGTCCACGATGGGCACCAGCGTACCATCGTGGCAGTGATCTACGTGGTCATGGGTGGAGATAATAATGTCGGCAACGCTCACTTCGTCTGGCTTGACGGGGATGGCTGTCGATCGGTAGGCACCTGGCACAGCATCATCGGGCGTTCCGTAGGAGTAGGGATCGATCCAGATCATCGTCTCCGGCGTGCGGTAAACGAAACTCGGCCCGCCAAGCGCCCAGAACAGGATTCCATCGTCGACAATTCGCCCCTCCACTTCATCCAGAAATGTCTTTGGCCAGTAGGCAACGTCTCGCATGATCTTTCCTTTTTCTGAGTTTACATCGCGGCAATTGCCAATTCCCGACTACGAGGATTCATCAATGGTCCCGAGCCATCTCGATCTCACAGAAACCGATCAGGCCGTACTCCAGTTAAAGTCGTGCGGCACTTGTTCACCGGTGCCAATTTCGTTCAGTTCGAGCAGATTACCGTCCGGATCGTAGAAAAAGAGTACATGCCAATCGCCCTCGCCTTCGAAACGTACCGGCGGCGAAACTATCTCCACGCCTGCCGCCTTCAAGCGTTCGTAGGTGGCCGGCACATTCTCGACACCGAAACAGAAATGCGCGCTGGGCACGTGGTGAAGCGGCTGCCGCCCAGTCGGACTTTCTGGATTGATCCACTGGATGAGGTCCAAGGTGAATCCCTGTTCCGAGGTGCGGGTATGGCCGTTTACGCCACCAGGAGGGCGCAGTCGGTACTCACGCATGTGTACGTTTGACATCGCAGTCATCTCATCAATGGGGCCGCCATCGTGCTCCTCGGGGGAGACAACTTCCATGCCCAGTATATCCCTGTAGAACTCCAGCGACCTCTCCAGATCGCTGACCATAATTGCTACGTGATCAATCGTAATTCGGGTCATTTCTGGCCACCTCCGAGAATAATGCACCATCTGAGACTGCGCCGCCTACACGGCCCAAAAAGCATATGAATGAATGTTCAGAGAAAGGGGAGGCATCCTGCCGCAGTGGGCGAACAAACAACGTCTCCCACGGTAGCTCTCACATTTCGGACTGAACGGCTTTGAACTTTTCCACCGTGGCATTGGTAGCCTCTTCGCACGATCACCCGCCCAGTAGCAAACGGGTATCTTGCCACGGGTCACTTGCGAATCTGTGTACAGTTCAAGAACTTCGCCGAATATGTCAGGACCCGCCACAGATCAGAGGGTTGCGCCCGCCTCAAAGTCAGAACCTACCGCCGACCATTCTCTGCTGGAAAGCCGGACGCGTCTTAGAGGGCGAGCAGTGGCCCCAGGTTGCCACCGTCACGCCTATCAAATAGGCGCGTCGGCTTGGTTGCGTCCTTCAACACCGCTGAGAAGGTTCTGCTTCCATCTGAAGGGGAATTCTTAACCGATAGTGCGAAGCGAATGATACGCTTGAAAGGCCGACCCTGTAAGGTCAAATGCCACATTTGATGGATTGCTTCAGTGTGCTTGGGGGTATGGCCAGCGGATCCAAGCATGCCGACCAGAACGAGCCCATCCTATCACAACTGAATCAGCAAGAAAAACTGCATTTAGTGACTTTTTTCCCAGTATCCATGGGTGATACCACCACGAAGCCTGACGTCAATTCCAGCGCCAGGTAACGTTCCCAGTTCAGTCAATCCAATGCCTTCCCTCACTCCCCACGCCTCAGTTCTGTATGTCGTGGCCCTCGGCTTTCTCTCGTGTAGACGTTGGCCGAGAAGAGAACATTCATTGGATCTGGGAATGTGCTCTGGTAAGAAAACTAGAAGCGGTCCAAAGTCAGGAGCTTCTTTCCAGCCACTGTTCGGCTCTGTCGAGAACCAGCCGCGCAAGTGCGCTGTCGGTCTTTACGTGCTTGTCGGTTAGCACAAGTGTAGGGATCACATCGAGTCTCTCGAAAAAGTCCTGCCAGGCGCGAAACTTCCTTTCGGACCACCAGATGCGGGGATGGGGGAATGTCCAGACCCCGCGCCTGGGTTCGGGCCCGATCGAGCCGGAGGACCCGTAACTGAGCATGTAGTTGCCTAGAAGACGGCAATACATTTCGGCGTTGACCAATTCGTCAAGTCTGCTGCCGTCGTGTCCTAATTCCATGTCGATCCACAAGATTTCGCCCTGTCCTGATGAGAGCGCGTACATTCCGGCCACCCATTCGGATGTTCCTTCACCGGTGAAGAGTACGTCCGGATATGCAGCCTGCAGCTCTTCAAACAGGAGCCCGACGCCGCGCATGTGATCGTGATGGAGATCATTGATAGGGAAAGCGGACTGGTCCAGGTGGAAGGCGTCTATCGCATAGTCATTAACCAGGCGCCCAATACAGTCGACCATCAGTTTTCTGAACTCCGGGGCATCGGGCGAGATATACGCAAAGGTCGGCTCGATATTTTCATCCTTATCGTAGTCGACCTCCCAGAAGACCGGCCGACCGAAAAGATCATGAATCTGGTGCTGCGCAAACTGAGGATAGAGAGGGTGGTCCAACGCCATTCCCCAAACGTTCATGTGTACCAGCACTTTGAATCCGAGGGCGTGGGCCGACGTCATGAACCGGGCGAATCCCTCCGGTCCCCCTAGTTCTTCGCCAGGCAGATTGTCGGGCACATGGTAGTCGACACGGCCTTCATGGCCCAGTACTTTGATCAACGTGCGCTCCGGCGGGAAGATCTGCGCGAGTTCATGCAGCCGCGCCTCCATTTCCGCGAAGTTATGGCACATCTTCCCGTCTGAAGTAACGCCGTGCAGAATGGCCATGAAAGCAACCCGGCGCAGCCATTCGGGCACATCGCGCCTGCTTTCAAGCGGCTCCAATTCATAGGCTTCCTCCATCCACTCGATGTAGGGTTCGACGGCCTCCTCCCATGACGAGACGCGATCGATGTGCCAGGTCGGCGAGCTGTGCTCGTTGCTTAGCTCGAAGGCGTTCTCCTCCGACATGAGATGGACTTCGAGGCCTTCTTCGGCGCGGTATGCCCAGAATCGCTTGAAGCGAGGGGGATGTTCATTGGCGCGTATACAGACAGTTTCCTCCTCGCCTTCGATCAGAATGAACTGTGCGGCCATGCCAGGTATGGGGCCAACCGGAAAGACGATGCCGGTTTCTCCACCGCGTCCTCGCACCGGGTAGGCGCCGTGCGGGTATAAGAAGCACTGCCCAGCAGATTCGCCAATCTCCCATCGCAAGCCCGGAGGCGTGACGACCTTACCGTAAGGGAGTGACTCGACAAACACCTTGATTCCCTTGATATGTTCCGAATGTTCAGCCCGGGCCCTCCAGCTGACAGTTTTCGCACTGCTCGAGAATGAGACCTCAAACAGCGCGGCGACTCGTCCGCTGTCATCTCCGTAACTCACTTCTTGCGTACGGTAGACGAGGAGCTCACCCTCCTGTACGGGCGCGGAAAACTCGGCGGTGTAGGCGTTGCTGGTCGTCAAGACCTGGAACAGAAAAGTATAGCCTTCAATGCTGATGCGGCTGGCCACGAAGGTTCTCCTTTCGCGCGGGGGATTGGGCAAAACAGAATAAGTGAAGGTGCGGCACATTGCCGCACCTTCAGACTACTATCAAAGCAACTTCTGTACGCCGGGCGCCTAGCTGGCCGCGTAGGATTTGTCCAGGCAGGCCTGGGCCTCGGCCGCCGCCTCCTGAACCAGTGCATCCAGGGGTCGTTCTTCGTTTTCGATGTAACGGGTCCAGATTCCGGCAAACTGCGGGTGGACGCAGTCCCAGTGGAACTCTGTGCGCAGGTAGTTGGGCACCTTGGTAGGCAGCTGGGCCTGCTGCCAGAATTTGCTCAGAACAGGATCCTGGTCCCAACCCAGATTCAGCCAGGTCTGCGGAGTCGGCGGCGTCCAGGCCCCCACTTCGGCCGCAATCTGGCTGCCTTCCACGCCGCTGATGTATTTCATCAACTCCCAACTGGCCTCTTTTTCCTGTGAACCGGTCCACATGTAGTACTGTACCGAGTCCCCCCACGCGAATGACTCGCCGCCCTCGCGAATGGGAACGGAGACCATATCCCATTCAAATGGGACCTCTTTCAGGTCTACAAGATTCCAGCCCGAGGCCTGGAACATGCCTACCTTGCCCGATCCGAAGGCAAATGGGCCAAGCGCTTCTGACTGGGCGCCCGACGGCGCAACCTTGTGCAAGACCTCCAAGTCGAGAACCCACTGAATGGCCTCGATCGAAGTTGGTGTGTCCAGCAGGCCTTGCACCTGCCGCCCGTTTTCGCTAACAATTTCAAATCCCATATTCCAGCAGAAGGCCTGGTCCCAAAGAAGTGTGCCTGGACCGGAAATGAGTGTGCCCCAGGTCCCCAACTCTTCATCGGTGAGGGCGATACAAGCAGCCAGATAATCGTCAATCGTCCAGCCCTCTACTGGCAGTGGCACGCCCATCTCCTCGAAGAGGCTGGCATTGTAGCCAACCATCCCCCAGACGCCGTCACGCGGCGTGCTGTACATCCGTCCCTCATAGGTGGCCCGCTCGAGGCAGATCGGGAACCACATCTCCTCCGCCTGGATTGCGTCGGCTTCGAGCATCGGCGTAATGTCTTCCGTAAATCCGCGGCGGGCAAAGTCGGTGGCGTAATAGAAGACCCAAACGTCCGGCCCCGTGTCGCCTGCGATCATGGCCAATATCTTTTCGGCGAAGCCTCCTTCAGGAACATCCTGCACTTCGACCTGGATGTCAGGATTTTGATCCGTGAACGCGGCCGCCATATCGATATAGGCCGGCTGCCAGTCGAGAACGTCCGGGTTCCACCAGGAGATGGTCGTAGCGGCAGCATCCGGAGCTTCATCGTCTCCCGTTGCGCCTGGTGCAACCGCTGCACAGGCTGCCAGCAGGCTGCCGGCACCTGCCAGCGCTCCCAATCGCAGGAAATCCCGTCGACTCTGTTGTGCGTGAACTTTCATTCTTTCCTCCATTCTTAGGATTGTGAGTAATACCTCAACACTTTTGGAAGAGTCAGCCCTTCAAACCAACCGAGGCGATGCCGCCGATCAGCTTGTTCTGAGCAAGAAAATAGACGATGAGAGTGGGTAGGACCGCCAGCAGCGAAGCCGCCATCAGCACGTTATAATCTGTGCGATTTCGCCCCCGCAGCAGGTTCAAACCCAGAGCGATTGTATACTTTGTGTTTTCGTTCAGATAGATCAGCGGCCCTAGGAAGTCGTTCCATACACCAATGAAGGTGAAAACGACGACGATTACCAGGGGCGGAATACACAGAGGCAGGAGAATGAAAAAAAGGACCTGAAACGTATTGCAGCCATCCATGCGCGCGGCGTCGTCCAGATCAAACGGAAGCGACATGAGATACTGGCGCATTAGGAAGATGAAGAAGGCACTGCCGGTGAAAGCCGGCACTGTGAGTGGCAGGAATGTATTGATCCAACCAAAGAGTTTGAACAGAATAAAGGTGGGAATCAGGGTCACCTGGTAGGGGATCATGAGAGTCGCAATCAACAGGATGAAAAGCACATCACGTCCCGGGAAGCGAAGGCGCGCGAAGCCAAACGCAACCAGACTGGTCGAGAACACCTGCCCCAGTACATTCCAAAACACAATGATCATTGTGTTTTGGAAAAAGAGCAGCACGGGAGCTACTTCAAAAATGCGGGGAAAGTGTTCCCAGACAACAGGGTTCGGGATCCATTCAGGGGGAAACAGCCACGTCTGGGCCCGGCTCTTTAGAGAAGTCGAGAGCATCCACAGCATCGGGATCAGGAAGACAAGCGACAACAGTATCATTAAGAAATGGGAGGAGACACTGACAACCCGGCCTCGCACGCGGCGATTCCAGCGCATCTGACTGAGCCAGCCGCCTCCTTGCGTCACGGGCGAATCTACATTCATAGGTCGTCTATTACCCCTGGCTTCATGCGTCTTCCTTGCGCCTTTCAGCTTCGTAATAAACCCAGTGCGGTGAACTGCGGAAAACCAGCAACGTTACGGCCAGGATGATTAACGTGAGTATCCACGCCAGTGCCGAACCATAGCCCATCCGCAGCGTGCCAAACGCCTTGTTGTAGATGTACAGCATATAGAAAAACGTTGCTTGGAGCGGTCCTCCCTGCGTCGCAATGTAAGACTGGGTAAATACCTGAAAGGTAGCGATCAGATTCAGAACCAACTGGAAGAAGAGTGTCGGTGTCAACAGGGGCAACGTGATTTGCCAGAAGCGGCGCCAGATATTCGCGCCGTCAATCTCCGCCGCCTCATAGAGGTGGGGCGGTATGTTTTGCAGACCGGCTAGGTAGATGACGGCGCCCCCGCCTACCCCCCAAAGTCCAAGCAGCATCAGGCCCGGTAAGGCCCAGCGTGGACTGTGGAACCAGGTCGGACCCTCAATTCCGACCAGCGAGAGTAAATGGTTGATGATGCCGAACTCTGGATTGAATATCCAGATCCAGAGCATGGTCACTGCCACGATGGGCAGCACCGCCGGGATGTAGAAGAGTGTACGATAGAAGTTCATGCCGCGTAGGCGCAGATTCAGCAGCAGAGAGAGCGCCAGCCCCAGCACTAGGTGCAGCGGCAGAGTCACCACAGCATAGGTCAGAGTAACCTTGAGAGCCTGTAAAAAGTCCCCATCGTTGGTGAAAATCTCTACGTAGTTCTGCAGTCCCACCCAGCGCGGGGCACTACCGATATCCCAGTACGTCAGGCTGAGGAGGAGTGACGCCAGAATCGGGCCGGCGACGAACATCACGAATCCGACGAGCCAGGGGGAGATGCATATGTAGCCCTCAACCGCTTCGCGACGGGCCTGCCGGCTCATGCCGCGCCAAATGTTGAGGGGGTTTGAAGGCTGATGCGTGCGAGCAAGATTCCTGGTCACGTAACAGATTTCTTCAATTGATTGTAAGTGACTGGGTCCGGCGTCCCGGTTTTAGGGGAGGTCAGTAAGCTAGTGGGCAATCTTACATAACTGCGCGAGATATGCAAAAAACTCGAAGCATTGTGCGCGCGAACCGCTGCTGGGCATGCGGCTGCTCGCCGGAACTTAACCTGTTATCGCTAATCCGGGAGACAGTTCCAGACCCAGTCGGATACTGCGTTCCCCTACGGCGAAACTCTTGGTGGCCTCAAATCCCAAACGCGCAGCCAATGCACTTAACATTGTGTCGAGCGGGCGCTATGGCCCTTGTGATCCGGGAGAGGACAAGCTTTGGAGGAGAGACATCAACTCTCAGCGATCATCCGCTTCAGGTTCGCATAGTTTATCTGCATCGCCTCCACCCGCGACCCACTCGGCGGCAGAAAATGTGTCGCGACCGACAGCACCGCGTCACTGCGCCGGTCTCGCAGACTCCGCAAAATCGCGGGATAATCCACGTCGCCTTCACCCAGCGGGCAGTAGGAAAAGTCCAGCTGCAACCCATTCTTGACGGTCAGGTCTTTCAGGTGCAGCCCGTGGAGATAAGGATGTATATTGAGAAATCCCGCCGTCGCCACGTCCGCTTCGCCGCAGTTCAGGTTGTCGGATGGACCCCACATTACCTTGATGCGCGGGGAGTTGAGCACCTCGGCCAGCCGCCTGAAGTTGCCAGTCGTGTTGGTATAGTTCCAGGGCATCATCGAAAGCGCCAAGTCGACATCGTACCTTTCGGCCTGTTCAAGCATGAGCGAAAAGGCTCGCACCAGCTTCTCCATGTCAACGTCGGCGATATGGCCCCCCCGCGTTAGCCATCTCATCGGCCACGTCGGTTTGGCGGCCGAATACTCTCCCGGCCACGCAAACGTGAATACGCCTACAGCACCGACCCCCAGGCGCGCCGCTATCTGCATCGAACGAACCATGTCGTCCATGTCCTGTCGAAACTCCGGATGCTCTTCCATACAGTCCAGTTCGAGATCGGTGAGGTGAATCTGCTTGAACGGATTGCCGACGTTGATCAGGAAAATCTCAAGCCCATGGCCCGCCACCTGCTCCCCGATGCGGTCAACCGCGGCGTCATCCAGCTCGCGCATTGGCGGGCCGTCGGTGCCAAGCGTGTTGAACCATACGCAGTCGGCCCCGATCTCCCTGGCCTTTGCCAGCGACTCGTCGAAGGGGAGAGCCAGCTCCGGCAGGTACATACCCAGCTTGAATTTGTGCTCGGTCATCTCTCAGCCTCGTCTTCTTTCAATTCTGCAGCGGCTGCAACCAGCGGTCCAGGCCCGCGTCCGCCAGATTCTGTATCCAGTCGTAGTGCGAGCGGGCCACCCGGTCAGGATGTTGACGGCTGCGTGCGACAAAACCGGGCACCTTGGAGCGGCCCGTTGGCAGTCCAATGCGGCTGTACCGCGTGTCGACGCTCCAGCGCACCGTCTGCGACCGGTTGGGAATCGAGCGATGCACCAGCCGCTCCATCGTTATCAATACATCGCCTGGGTCTACCTCGCAGGTGACAACGCTGCTGGCGGGCAGGTCCGCGTCAGCGATACCTCTGGCACCCTTGTGTCCCGGGGTCTCGATCCACAGATCATGGGCTATCAGGCCCTCAAGATGGGAGCCCGGGATCACCTGCATGCAGCCGTTCTGCTCGGTGGCGCTGACGAGAGGGATCCAATAGTTGACGACTAGGGTCTCGCCTGCTTCGTCAGGTATCAGGTAGGCAAGGTCCTGGTGCCAGGGGATGTCCATCAAGTCAAGATCGGGCATCTTAGGCCGCAACGCGAACTGGGGATGGGCGAGGATCTCGGGTCCGATCAAGGATTCGGTCGCGTCCAATAGTACGGGAGCGGTGCGAAGGGTAAACATGCCTGCAGATATGGGCTTCCCTCGTGAAAAATAGTTCTGCCACAGCCAGTTCCGATCGGTACAGGCTTCGGAGGCTAGTGCCAGCCGGCTGGCGAACGGCGCCTCTTCAAAGGTCTTTCTGGAGTCTAGCTTGCCCTGCCGGACAGCTTCTTCAATCGCACCGTCTACTTTTTGGGTAAGCTCATCAACCAGGGGCTGAAACGCATCGAGGGGCAGCATCTGACGCACGATCAGAAAGCCCTCCTCTTTGAACTGCCGGATCTGTTCCCGAGTCAGCCCCACAATCGTCGATGTTGTCTGTTCAATCTTCTGTTCATGCGCTGCCGAGTTTCCTGCCATGTAGGCCTCCCGTGCTTAGCGCGAGCAAACGGCTTGGCATCTGCGCTTAGGTTCGTCGTGAGGGGTCATTGGGAATGAAGTATATTCCAAATCGAAGGCCGACGCTACTCTTTGAAATGCATTGATGCGGTGTCCGGGTCACCCACTGCGCGGCCCTGTCCCGACAGCTATTTCCCTCTGGATCGACCGCTCTGAATCTCCTCATAGAGTCCGCGTCTTTCACGCGCCCGCTCAGACTACAGTTCAGGCATATGAGGCTTTCGTGTACAATACAGCGACGGCGGACTGACGGGCCTTCTAAGACTGTCCAAAAATGAGACGAATGAGTCGGTCGCGAGGCCCCTGTATATGTCCTTTCAACAGGAATCTAGTGGCAAAAAATAGAGTCACGATACATTGAGGTGAACTGATGACAATGAACAGCGCGAAGGGGGCCTTGGGTTGGGCGCTTATTGGATGTGGTGGCGCGGGCCGGGCACATTCCGGCTGGGCAGCCGCAACTGAAGGCGTAACCGTGCGCGGTTTTTGCGATATTCAAGCCGGGATGGCTGAACAACTGCAACAGCAGCACGGCGCAGAATACGCCACCACCGACCCGGAGCGCGTTTTTGCCGACCCTGCTGTGGACATCGTTTCGATTGCCACCTCGCACAGTTCCCACGCAGATCTGGCCGTCGCCGCACTGCAGGCCGGCAAACATCTCTTCCTCGAAAAGCCGATGGCGATGACAACGGCCGACTGCCTGCGCATCCACGATGCGATGCAGGCCGCAGGCACGAAACTGATGCTCAACTTCTCTATTCGCTTTTCAGGCGCCGCGCGCGCCATTCGTCAGCGCATTACCGCACCCAAGGTCAGCCACAGCCAATGCATGATGGGCCGCGCCGACCTCAACCGCTGGCGCTGGCATCCCGTTGAAGGCGGCGGGCCGCTGTGGGATGTTGGCGTTCACATGGTCGACAATCTGTGCTGGATCCATGGCAGCGAGCCGGTGGAGGTCTACGCAACCGGCGGCCAGATTACGCATCCCGGTGAACTGGGCAGCGACGACATGGTGGATACGGCGGCGGCCACGATTCGCTTCGCCAACGACTCCGTCGGCACCTTCCTGATGAGCGATGCCGGTTTCAATTCCGTTATTTCCAAGTGGTTCTTTGAGTTCTTTGACGGCGACAATACGGCAGTCCTCTACGAACACTTCCGCAAAGTCAGCTTTTCGACCCCAGACCCGAATGAGGGACAGAAGGACGAGACGCTGACCCCGCCGCCGATCGAGCGCCTTTCACTCCTGGTCGAGGCGATCCGCAACGACACGGAACCCTATGTGCCGCCGCAGGCGGGAATCCTGTCTACGCTGCTGGTAGAGACGATCATCGCATCGATCCACTCCGGCAAGCCGCAGCAGGTAGATCTGTCCGCCTTGCCCGAGCCTCTTACAAAATAGAGGCATCGGACGGGACAGATTTCCACTCCAGCAGCAATCGGGAAGTGCGGCACAATGAGATTCGAGTATGAATGGTATTGAAGCTATCGCAGCGATTTTGAAGACGGAACGGGTCGACTGGCTTGCCTGCTATCCTTCCAACCCGCTGATCGAAGCCGCCGCGCAGGTCGGCATCCGGCCGATCAATTTCCGTCACGAACGCGGCGCCGTGATGGCCGCGGATGGCTACAGCCGCACCAGCGGCCGCCAGCGCTTTGGCGTGGTCGCCGTCCAATCGCAGGCCGGTGCCGAGAACGCGATGGGCGGGATTGCCCAGGCCTATGCCGACAATGTCCCGATTCTTGTCCTGCCCGGCGGTGTCAATCTGGATCAGCTGGCTGTGAAACCCAACTTCTCTGCCGCGAACAACTATCAGGGTATCGTCAAACGTGTTGAGGCGATATACCGGCCCGATCAGGTATCGGCGGTGATGAGAAGAGCGTTCCATACGTTGCGCAATGGTCCGCCGGGGCCGGTCGTCGTCGAAATGCTGACGGATGTCTGCGATCAAGAGGTACCGGCCAGGTCGTTCGACTACCGGCCACCGCAGGTGATGAAGCAGGTTCCTGCCCAGGCCGAGATTGACGAAGCGGTTAAGGAGTTGCTGCGGGCGGAGAAGCCGGTGATCTGGGCAGGAGGCGGCGTTCTGCTCGCCGGGGCCAGCACGGCGCTGAGGGAACTGGCTGAGCTTACAGGTATTCCGGTTTTCTGCACAATGCCGGGCAAGTCGGCTCTGGACGAGCGTCATCCCCTCTGCCTAGGCGCGGGCAGCCGCGCCACGACACTGCCTGCCCACCGCTGGCTGCAAGAGTGCGACCTCCTCCTCGCAATCGGATCCAGCCTCACGCGCGGCCCCTACTGTCAGATAATCTTGCCGGGCAAAGTGATCATACAGAATTCGATCGACGCCGATGACATAAACAAAGATGAATCGGTCGACATCGGCCTGGTCGGCGACGCCAAACTGACCTTGGAGGCAATGATTGAGTCGGTCAGACGTGAAGTCGGGGATGGCCGCGCCGCCAGAGGACGTCAGACAGCTGCCGAGATCACAGCCTGCAGGCAACCGTGGCTGGACGAGTGGATGCCCTTACTGACCTCGGACGAAGAGCCTCTCAACACCTACCGTGTGATCCACGATATCGACCGCACCCTCGACTGGGAGAACAGCATCGTCACCCACGACGCCGGCGCACCGCGCGACTCAATCGTTCCCTTCTACACTGCCACCGTACCCAACAGTTACATCGGCTGGGGCAAGACGACGCACCTCGGCTTTGGCCTGCCACTGATGATCGGGGCCAAATTGGCGCATCCCGAAAAGTTCTGCCTTAACCTCATGGGCGACGGAGCCTTCGGCATGTCCGGCCTGGACCTTGAAACGGCGGTGCGGGCTAAGGCGCCGATTACGACGGTGCTGCTCAATAACGGCGGCATGGCGACATACGCGCCGGGAAACTTTGCCACCGCACGCGAGCGATTCGGGGTCAGCCATATGATCGGAGATTACGCCAAGATCGCGGAAGGGATGGGCGCTGTCGGGATTACCGTGACGAGGACCGCTGAGATGACTCCTGCCTTGCAGAGGGCCCAACGGCTCAATGCCGAAGGGGAGACTGTACTAATCGATGTGCATTCCAATCTTGAATCCCGCCGCTCGCGCTGGGACCGTTGAAGGTCACAGGTGTATCTGACGGCACAATCCACATTTGCTTTGCAGATGTAAGGAGAAAAAAGAATGAGTGTCTTAATCCATGTGGGGGTACGAGCGTCCGATCTCTCTAAATCAATCCGCTTTTGGCGCGATGGCCTGGGGTTGCGTGTCGCAGGCGAAAGGGGAATCCGCTACGACCTGACCGACGGCTACCACAATTTCGCCGTATTTCAGCACCAGGGCGACGACCGGCCGGAACACATAGGCGGCATGCTGGACTACCTGCACATCGGCGTGGGCGTACCGGACGTTGCGGCCGCGGCCCGCCGCCTGCGCGATATGGGATACACTATCTTCTCCGACGGGCTGGGCGGCAAAACGCCTCTTGACCCCGACAACCTGGAGCAACCCGCCTTCAAGGTCGAAGATCCGGACGGCATTACCATCGACGTGAGCGAGGTCACCACGATGTGGCCGGGCACCACGATTCACCCGAATCAGACAGCCCAACCGGAGGGTTAGTCCCTCCGAGCAGCTAGCTCGACTCTGCTTTGCAAGCCCTCAATTCTTGGGAAATGTAGTGCGGGGACCGCGATTCTTCTCCGCACTACGACTTTCTCCTCGCCTAATTCATTGAATAGCCATCGGAGCTTGAACCGGGCGGACTTTGGCCGCGGCGGAGTGCTCCGACCTGGATGGCAATGCACTTTCCTCGCCCAGTCTCAAGCGTCAAGAACAACTGTATTCACTTGTCTCAAGGTGGAGAATCAGGGGAAAGCTCTGCTCAACTGGACTCAGCCAACTTCCTGAGCTCGTAAAGCCGGTTGAGTGCATCCAGCGGGGAAAGGGCGTCCACGTCCAGCGCGCGCAGCGATTCCACCACCGGGTGGTCATGGGCAAAGAGACCTACCTGCATTGCGTCTTTCTGCTTACGTCCGGGCGTCTGATCCAACAGGGTCGATGGGCCGGCTGCGCCGGACGCCTCCAGATCGAGCAGAATCTCACCCGCCCGCCGTACAACCCCCCTCGGCAACCCAGCCATCTGCGCCACGTGCACACCATAGGACCGGTCGGCCCGGCCGGGCAGGATCCGGCGCAGAAACACAACCTCGTCACCGCTGTCGTCTACCGCCACATTGTAGTTGACGATCTGGGGCAGCCGTTCAGCCAGGTCGGTCAGCTCATGGTAGTGGGTTGCGAACTGCGTCTTGGCGCGCAGCGATGGGCTATTGTGGATATGCTCCACCACGGCCCAGGCG
>DAOUHY010000102.1:0-10209 GCA_034428435.1 Caldilineaceae bacterium
CGAGCAGCATGTTCGTCTGCACAGTGTTGGTCACTTCAGGATTGCGGCCCATCGCTTCCATCGCTTTGGCGCCAATCAGACCGATACCTACACCAGGGCCAATTGCGCCCAATCCGATAGCAAGTGCAGAACCCAGTTCCTTTGCGACTTCAACATCCATGAGTGTGAACTCCTTTTTCTTAACTGCAGTGAATGGTGGTTCGTGATCAGTCTTGCGAGTGGCGCCGGGAGCAATCCGGTCACTGGCAACTGATGTTAATGGTGATCGTCGTGGCTGACGGTGGCCATGGTGAAGAAGGCCAGGGTCAGCAACATGAATACAAGCGCCTGGATGAATCCGATGAACAGTTCCAGCCCGTAGAAAATGCTGGGCAGGAGGAAGGTGACGAGAAAGGCCATCACGAGCAGTACGACTTCACCGGCAAAGATATTGCCGAATAGACGAAACGAGAAGCTGATGATCTTGGAGATTTCAGCGATCAGTTCGAAGAAGCCAACCACAGCGCCCATGCCGTCCTTGAAGGGGTTCTTGAAAAACTTGGTGAAGTAGCGGATGCCCAAGGCCTGAACGCCGAAGAATTGGGTCATGAAGACGGAGATGAGGGCCAGGGCCAGGGTCATGTTGAGGTCGGCGGAGGGGCTGCGAAACAGGGGGACGAGGACCGGTTTGCCTTCTTCGGCGGCAGCGGCGACAGCCACTGCTTCGCCCCCGGCCATTGCGAGTTGGTTGCCCAGTTCGGTCTGTGCGTGGCTTTCGGCGGGACTATGGTAGATGCCTATCGAGCCAAAGCCCGGCAGCAGGCCAATATAGTTGCTGACCAGAACGAAGATGAAGATGGTGATCACCCAGGGGAAGAATTTGCGGCTGTTGGCAGAGCCGTGGCCGGCGATGCTCTGGGTCAGGTTCCACATGCCTTCGACCAGCATCTCCACGATGTTCTGCCAGGCGCCGGGGACTTCCTTCATTCTGGAGACGGCGAAGACGGCCATCAGGATAATGATCAGGTCGACCAGGAGGGTTGTCAGCAGGCCGTTGGTGAACCACTTCGGCCCGTTTTCGAGCAGGGCTTCGGCCGCCAATTCGACGTGGGGCGGGGGGGCGTTAAAGAAGGGCACGACGCTCAAGACGAGCAGGACAATGATGCCGATGGTCGCGTTGCGAATGCGTGCGTTGAAGACTAAAGCTCGGAGAAGATTCTTGAACAAGATCTACCCTCCTGTAGACGGCGGTCTTGAGCGGTCTGCCACAGATGCAAACTCAAGCGACGGGTTGGGACGAAGAGATGTCCCTTGGATCATCTTCCAGTTTGCGACTGCCCGCTGTATCGCTCGGTCAGGGGGAAAGACACCAGTGGGGTCGCTGAAATTCTTGAGATAGTCAGCTATCAGTATAAAGGGGCGGAGAAGGATTGCGCAAATTTTCACAGCGTTGTTGAAGCAGTGATTCGTGCGCGTGCGTCGCTGTTGGCAGGGTTACCGACTACGCGAATTTAGCGAGATTCTGCGGCAAGGCTCCAACGCCAGCGTTGGCTGCCAAGACTGGTAATCTGAGGCTTATAATTTTGGTGAATGGTAACTACCAAGCCATGTTCTGTGTGCGGTCCGCCTGGGGGGAATGTATCGTCAGTGTTTCTGTAGGGGCTCGCGATGGTCATAGCGGTGAACGTTGGGTATATAGGGGAGTTGCCTCGCCCGGCTTGCCTGCGCAGGCACATACTAGGAATGTGCCACGACGCGGGGTTGGGGGACAAGCCCGGTCGCAGCGGGTCGTCAAGGTCATATTGCCACACACTCGCTGCGGCGGGGGGTGCGGGGTGAAGCCCGGCCGCCGCGAGACGACAACTTCAAATTAGCCACACACTTGCTACGGCGCGGACAGGACCGGGGGCGTTGCGGGGGCGGAGCCCCCGCACAAGGGAGGGCCGAATAGGCCCGACCGCCCATAATTGCAGAGGTCAGAGGTTAGTGGCCAGTTGGCAGAGAGATCGCTTCCCCTGACCCAGTGCTGATCGCGGAGTGGCTATGGCTTAGTCGTTGCGGTGAATGTCTAAAGTGTCAGAGGTCATAGATGCTGATGACAGAGGCGATGATGAAAAGAAGAGCAGTCGCCCCGATCAGCATTCTGTTTTTGTGGAGGATTTCATTCCAGGTGGGGGGCGGCAGCAGATCCGTTGTTGGATCTTTTTTGACGTTTTCGGCACCGAACAGCGCCTGCCGCAGGTCGAAGACACTGGTGGGGCGTTCGTCTGGATGCATGGCCAGAGCCTGGAAGACGGCCCTCTCGGTTCGCGTCGATATAGCCGGATTCAGCTGGCGCAGCGGATCGAGCAACCCAGACTTAAGGAAGCGCTCTCTGGCATCCTGTGGGGGCGTGCCGGCGAGCAGGTGATAGAGCGTGGCGCCGACGCTGTAGATATCGGAGCGGACATCTGTGTGGCCGGTGTCGCCGCCATACTGTTCGAGAGGGGTATAGGCAACAGTGCCCCGCCCCTGGACGACGGTCACGGTGCGAGCGTCGTCCGGTTGCAGCACTTTGACGAGCCCGAAGTCAACCAGTTTCAGTCTATTTTCGGGCGTGATCTTTATGTTACCCGGCTTGATGTCTCGGTGGAGCACGGGCGGGTCCTGGCTGTGCAGATATTCCAAGGCGTCCAGGAGTTGTGCGGCCCAGAGGAGGACCTGGGCTTCGGAGAGGTGTTTATTCTGTCGAATGGCTTCATTTACGATTTCTTGCAGATCACGGCCATCAATGAAATCCATGACCAGGTACTCGCGGCCATCTACGGAGAAGTAGTCGGAGACTTTGGGGAGGTTGGGATGATCGAGCCGGGCGAGGACGCTGGCCTCCTGGTAGAACTGTTCGATCGTCTGACCCAAGTCCAGTTCGGGCCCGCGCTGGTCGATTAGGAGGGCGGGCAGGATTTCTTTGATCGCGCAGACTCGACCGTCCAGACGCAGATCGTTAGCCTGGTAAACTGCACCCATTCCACCTTGACCTACAAGGCGAACGATTTCATAACGCCCGCGCAGGATTGAATCTGAATCCAATACTGTAGCCAAAAGACACCTCTGCTGATTTTCCGGAGGAAGAAAGCTGCCGCCCGCTGCGCGCCCGTTGGTGAGGCGTGGCCGCTGTGCGTTGCGGCAGAACGCTGAATTTGGCGCGACGGTGCGTCAACGAGTTCGTATTCTACAGCCGAGCTATGCGGCTATTTTGAAAAAGTGGTTGACGGATGTAAACCGCTTCGATATAATGAATTTCTCCCTCGTCATCGTTACGCCAAGTTTACTGAAGAGTTGTTGCCACAATCGTTGGGGGCTCGGACACAGGGAATCATACTATAATAATAGACTGAGAAATATGCAAGTGACGTTAAAACTTACCTTGCATGCTATTTTTACGAGGGAAGGAAATGACGCAAGAGGGCCCCAACGCTGGACAACAGTTTGTAGAGACACGGAGTGTTCGACCCGTTGACAGGCAACGTGAGACGGCAATGCTGATCCTGCGCCACGGCAATCAAACCGGCCAGGGCTGGCCCCTGAGCCGAACCACGCCGCTGATCATCGGGCGCCACGAAGAATGCCACGTTACGCTGCCAGACCGGCAGGTAAGCCGGAACCACGCCCGCATATTCTGGGACGGATTCGGTTATTCGATTGAGGACCTGGGCAGCAAGAACGGAACCCATGTCAATGGCATGGACATTGCTGACGGGTCTCACAGTTTGTCAGATGGTGACGAGGTGCAGATCGCGCTGCGATTCAAGCTGTCGTTTGTCGACGACGAGGCGACCACGCCCCTGACGCTGGACTCCAGCGATAGCGATGCGCAGTCGGAATCAGGGTTACGCATTGAAGAAGAGACGCGACAGGTGTGGCTGAACGGCTCGCTGCTGGAACCTCCTTTGAGTCTGCATCAGTACCGGCTGCTGAGTGCCCTCTGGCATGAGGGGGGCGGCGTGATGACTCGCGAACAGATCGTGCAGGCGGTCTGGCCGGAGACCAGCGGGGCGGGTGTCAGTAAGCAGGCCATCGACGCTCTTGTGCGGCGGTTGCGGGAACGGCTCAACGAGCACGACGAAAGATCCAACTTTATTGTAACAGTGCGCGGCCACGGGTTCCGGTTGGAGAATCCCTGACCGTAAGGGCGGGGAGTGAAAGGCGAGGTACCCACTCTTGTCGTTCCTCTTCGTATTCTGCGCGCCCAAGGAGCGACGACTCAGGGCTGATGAACGACCTGGCTGCATTGCGTCCGGCATATTCAAAGCACCGCGCAGAGGAAGAGGAGGCGACTGTACCTGAAGCCGGCGTCGTCATGCCGAACTCCTTGAACAGCTCCGCTGCGGGCGCGGCTCATAGCGGCCGGGAGCAGGAATCAAGGCAGTTTGCAACTCCTGCATTTTCAGCAACCGGCGAAGAGCCATTGGGCCTGTATATCCACATTCCATTTTGCGCCCGCAAATGCCCCTATTGCGATTTCAATACCTACGCCCGTCTTGAACCACTGTACGAAGCGTATACTCAGGCTCTTTGCCGGGAGATGGGCCGGTGGGCGGCGCGCCTTGCGGGGCGCACTGTGCACACAGTCTTTCTTGGCGGCGGCACGCCAACTGTACTCAATTCGGGCCAGTTGAAATGTGTTCTGGAGCTGGTCCACGACCGGTTCGCGCTGGCGGCCGACGTTGAGATCAGCTGCGAGGCCAATCCGGGCATCGAGGACCGGGGGCAATTCGCGCTGCTGCACAGCTTGGGCGTGAACCGGCTGAGCATGGGGGTGCAGAGCTTTCAGGAGGAGGAGCTGACCTTTCTTGGCCGCATCCACGACGCGAAGGATGCCTTACGCGCCTATGAGGCGGCTGTGGACGCGGGCTTTGCCAACATCAATCTTGACTTTATGTTCGGGTTGCCGCGGCAGTCGGTAGCGGCCTGGCATGACAGTTTGGGCAAAGCACTGGATCTGGCGCCTCGGCATGTCAGCCTATACAGCTTGATCGTCGAGCCGGATACGCCGCTGGCGCACTGGGTGGAGACCGGACAGACGCCGGCGCCGGACGATGACATGGCGGCAGAGATGTATGAAACTGCGATGAGCCGCATGGGGGAGGCCGGTTACGAACAGTACGAGGTGTCAAACTGGGCATGGGAGGCGGGCTATGCCTGCCGGCACAATCTGCTTTACTGGCGCAACCAGGAGTGGGTCGGGGTTGGGCCCGGCGCGCACAGTCATCTGCGCTTCCCCACCGGGTTGCGGGGCGAGTCCATTGGGGACCTGCCATTCAAGAGTGGTGACGCCTGTGACGGGGCGGGGAGGTCAGGTTCGCCCGCTGTTGCCGTCCGCTGGTCCAATCGCAAGGGCGTGCAGGGCTACATCAAACGGGTCGGAGCGGGTGAGAGCCCGGTGGACTTTCATGAGGAAATTACGGCCGAGGTATCGATGGGCGAAACGATGATGCTGGGGCTGCGGCTTGTTCGGGAGGGTGTACCGCTTGCGCGTTTTGAGGCGATGCACGGACAACCTTTGGCGGGTGCTTTTGGCCCCAGTCTAGATCGACTGCAGGAGGAAGGCTTGCTGGAGTCGGACGGTGAACGAGTGCGTCTAACAGGCAAGGGGTTACTCGTTGGAAACAGGGTGTTCAGCGAATTCATTGCGTGATGGCCGTGCAGGCCTCAGCCTTGCCGCCCCCCACCCTTGCAGGCGTGGCAGAGCTGTAGGCTACTTAACCCGTAAACAGAACGACGAGGGAGTATGCCGGTGCTGGAGGCGATTGTATTTGACTTTGACGGAACGATTCTGGACACGGAGACGCCCGATTTCCAGACCTGGCAGGAGGTCTACCGCAATCACGGCGCTGAGTTGCCGCTGGACGTCTGGCTGCAATGTGTAGGCGGCGGCACAGGGGAGTTCAGGCCCGACAGTTATCTGGAGGAGTTGCTGAGTAGAGAGATCGACCGAGAACGCGTGCGAACAGAGCGGCGGAAGCGGTTCCTGGATCTGATTCACGTTATGCCGATCATGCCGGGGGTAGTGGCTTTGATCGACGCGGCGGAACGGCGAGGCGTGAGGCTGGCGGTGGCCTCAAGCTCGGACCGCAAATGGGTGGAGTCTCATTTGCAGCGGCTGGGACTTTTTGGGCGTTTTGCGGCGATCGTGACCGCGGATGACGTCGAACGGGTCAAACCTGACCCGGCGCTTTACCGGTTGGCTACGCAGAAGTTGGAGGTGATGCCGGAGCGGACGATCGCGATTGAGGACTCTTTCAACGGAATGCTCGGGGCGCAGCGGGCCGGATTGCGGTGTGTTTCCGTGCCGAACTGTATTACACGCGAATCGGACTTCTCGGGCGCGGATCTGTGCCTGGACTCCATCGCCAGCATGGCGCCGGATGATCTGATCGCCTCTTTCGACCACGTGGAAGGTGAACGACAGTCGCCCTGAACCCGGTTGCAGCACCGGCATCACGTAAGCTGATTTCGAGACGACGCCTTATGACTCGCGCCATGTATCCCGGAAGCTTCGATCCTTTCCATTTCGGACACCTGGACATAGCCCGCCGGGCGGCCGGTCTTTTTGATGAGTTGCTCGTGACCATCTTTGACGCGCCGGCCAAGCGGCTGCTGTTTTCCACGGAGGAGCGCATAGAGCTGGCGCGGGAAGCGCTCGAAGAAGTACAGAATATTTCGATTGTGTCATATAGCGGACTAACGGTAAAATGGGCACAGCGACATGGTGCGCGGGTGATTGTACGCGGGATACGAAATGTGGATGATCTTTCCTTTGAATCCCGCATCGACATGGCCAACCGGCAGATGGCGCCGCAGATTGAGACATGTTACCTGCTGTGCAGCCCTAAGTATGTTTATCTCAGTTCAACGATACTGAAGGAAGTGGCCAGCCTGGATGGCGATGTATCTCACTGGGTGACGCCGCATACTGAGCAGGCTTTACGGCAGCGGTTTGCGGAGCGCAAGCGGTAGCGAAATCGCTTCCGGTTTCCAGTCTCCGGCGGCTGTCGGGAACTGTCAAGCGAGAGTTCAAACTGATCATGGAAATTCTACAATTGGTGGATCAACTTGAACAGACCCTGAACAGAGGGTGGCGAGTGCCCTTTTCGCCGTCTCTGCTCGTGAATTCGGAGGAGTGTCTCCGGCTGATAGATCAGATGCGAATCAGCATTCCGAGCGCCATCAAGGAAAGCGAGCGCATGATAACCGAGCGGGATCGCATACTAAGTGATGCGCAGGCGCGTGCAGAGCAGATCATAGCTCACGCGGAGCAGCAGGCGATCCAGATTGTCAGTGAGGATGCAATCACCGACCGCGCACGGGAGGAGGCCGAGCGAATTATCGCGCATGGGCATGCCGAGGCGATCCGGCTGGTTGATGAAGCTGAGGTTTATGCGCTGGATGTTCTTTACCGGCTGCGTGACAAACTGAACAACTCGCTGCATCAGGCCGAGAATGGAATCCAAGCTATTGAAGCCAGCCAGGCGCCCCAAGAGCAGACCCCTCCGGGAGAGGAGGAGTTCGAATTTGCTCCTGCGATACCGTCCGATGGAGATGATGAAGAGTTTCAGGAAGAGACGTAGACGCCGCATGCCCCACCTCTCCTGCTGATGATTGGCCGCTTCGCCTCTTATTTGCGCAGGAAGTCAGCCTCAATCAACCGCATACCACCTCTCGCAAAGTGGTCGCCGCGCGCCAGAAAGCTGATTGGGGCGCTGCTTTTGTGCAGCGTTGTCGGCTTGACCTATCGTTCCTATTTTCAAAACTGGGTCCCTTTGGGTCCGCAGAGGACGGTGGCGACGGTCAACGCCAAAATGGGCGTCCATACGCGGCTCACCGATGAGCCGGACGCGGCCAAGATCAAGCGAAGCCTTGAAATGGTGCGTGAGATGGGCGCGCCCTGGATCGTCGAGTATTTCCCCTGGGCGTACTACGAGCCGAGACGCGGTCAGTACGAATGGAGCCATCCGGACCTGGTGATCGAACACGCCAACCGGCAGGGGCTCACCGTGATTGCCCGTCTGGGCTATGTGCCGGAGTGGGCACGGCCGGAAGATTCCCATCATCTCTACCTGGAAGAAGAAAACTACGAGGCATTCGGGCGCTTTGCGGTCGAGTTTGTTCGGCGTTACCGGGACAAGGTGGGCTATGTGATCATATGGAACGAGCCGAACCTGAGCCTGGAGTGGGGTTTTCGCCCGGTGGACCCGGCGTCATACGTGAAGATGCTGGAGGTGGTCTACCCGATGGTGAAAGCGGCTGCGCCGGAAATGCAGGTACTGGCAGGCGCGCTGGCGCCGACGCTGGACCCGCCGGGCAGTGAATGGAGCATGAACGACCTGGACTACCTGCAGCGGATGTATGACGCGGGCGCGGCCGACTATTTCGACATTCTGGCGATTCACGCGTACGGACTGGGATTCGATGCGGACGAGCCGGCGGGCGAATCGGTTGTCAACTTTCGACGCTCCGAACTTCTGCGGGAGATCATGGTCCAAAACGGCGACGGCGACAAGACGGCAATGATCACAGAAGGGGGATGGAACGATCATCCACGCTGGACGCGGGCCGTGCGTCCCGCGCAGCGGATCCTCAACAGTGCTCGGGCGTACGAGATCGCGAACACGGAATGGCCCTGGCTGGAGAGCGTATGTCTTTGGGTCTTTCGCTTCCCCTGGGACCAGAAGAGCTACCAGGACTACTACACGTTTGTCGGAACCGATTTTGAACCTAAGGCGATCTATCTGGAGATGCAGGCGTATGCGACGGGGCGGTTCGAGGCGCCATGAACGACCAGAAAAGGAGCGGGGAGACAGAACCTCTGCAGGGGGCAGAAGGCGGTGCCGACCGGCAGTGGCTGGTTGTAGGGAACCATGGGGAACGCGGGGCCGGCTCTTTTGTGCGACGAAGTCTTGAGGAAAGGGCGCGGCTGTGGATCGCGATCTGCATCGTGGCGCTGGCGGTGGGTGGGTGGCTCATATTGCGCACCAGCGGGCCGGCGGTGGATGAGACCTGGCTGAAGATGCAGGAGCGGGGGAGCTGGCGGGTGGGCATGGACCCCAGCTTTCCGCCTTTTGAGACGCTGGATGCGGAGGGCGCGCCGATCGGCTATGACGTGGACCTGGCGCGGGAGATCGCGGCAACGTGGGGACTGGAGGCGGAGATCGTCGCGATCGGGTACGACAGTTTATTGGATGCGCTTCTGGTCGACCGCGTGGATGCGGTGATCAGCGCGTTTCCGTACAATGCGCGCATGACGAAGGACGTACATTATTCGCCGCCCTATTTCGAGGCGGGTGTGCGGCTTGTGGTGGGCGCCGATGCCGCGTTTGAGGGGATTGGAGACCTGGATGGGGGCACGGTGGCGGTGGAGTGGGGCAGCCGGGGCGATGCGATCGCGCGTCGATTGCAGAGGGAGGGGGCAGGCTTTACGCGGGTGCCGTTTGCGTCTTCGGAAGAGGCTGTCGATGCGCTGGCCTCCGGCGGGAGCGATGCATTGCTGATTGACGGCGTCACGCTGCGACTGGCGCAGGGTGAGGGCAAAGGGATTCGTGCGGTGGGGGCTGTGCTGGATGAGGACCCCTATGTGATTGCGGTGTCGATCAAGGCGCCCAAGCTGCAGAGCGCGCTACTGCAGGCGCTGGCGACGCTGGAGGAGGCAGGGCAGCTAGGGATGCTGGAGGAGCGCTGGTTTGGGCAGTATGCGAGGAGAGAGTGAAGAGGAGAGAGGAGTGGGAGAGGAGCGGAGGTCTTCCGCTCCTCTCTTTTTTTCATGACACTTGCGTCAGCCAGCCCCATTTGTCGGGCATGTTGTCTTCGAGGATGCCGAAGAAGACGCCCTGGATGGACTGTGTGATGGGGCCGCGTTTGCCGTCGCCTACGGGCAGGCGGTCGACTGAGCGCACGGGGGTGATCTCGGCTGCGGTGCCGGTGAAGAAGATTTCGTCGGCCAGGTAGAGCATCTCGCGAGTCATGGCCTGCTCGCGCAGGTCGTAGCCCAGATCGCGGGCGATTGTGATTGCAGCATCGCGGGTGACGCCGCCGAGGATGCTGCTGCCAAGGGGCGGTGTGTAAATCACGCCCTTGTAGATGACGAAGATGTTCTCGCCGCTGCCTTCACTAACCTGACCGTTTATGTCGAGGGCGATGCCTTCGGTGAAGCCGTTGTCCTTGGCCTCCATAACGACATTCTGGCTGCTGACG
>DAOUHY010000103.1:0-9937 GCA_034428435.1 Caldilineaceae bacterium
GCGCATTGTATACTGGATTCCGGCTTTGATTCTGCTGGCGCTGTCCGTCTATGCGATGGCCTTTTTCGGCGCCGGCGATCCGATCAAGCTGATGTTCCTGCGCGAAGAGGGTGATGTGACCTATGATGCACAGCGTCTGGACGCCATTCGCCGTGAGAAGGGACTGGACCGGCCGTTCCTTGTGCAGTTCGGAGAGTACACTTGGCATCTGGTACAGGGCGACCTGGGCATGTCGGTGATTTCAGGTCGTTCGGTCAACGACATGGTGGGCGCCACCGCGCCGGTTTCGTTCCAGATCGGGATCGCTACTGTTGTCCTGGTCTCGATCATCGGTATCCCCTTAGGCATAATAGCCGGGCTCAACCACAATAATTGGATAGACAACTCAATACTCGGCTCCGCGCTGTTTATCAGCGGCATTCCCAGCTATGTCGTGGGGCCGATGCTCATTGTCTTTATGGTATTGGGGCTGGGCATCATGAAGACGACACCATATGGATGGGACGGTCTTTTCAGTTCAAAGGCGATCCTGCCCATGTTCGTAATGGTTTTTGGCTCGATCGCAATCATTATCCGTCAGACGCGGTCGGGCGTATTGGAGGTGTTGTCGGAGGACTATGTACGAACGGCGCGGGCGAAAGGCGTACCGGAGTTCATGGTAATCGTCCGCCACATGTTGAGGCCCGTGCTGACGCCGGTTGTCACCGTTTTGGGTCAGATGCTGATCGGCATCGTAAACGGGGCAATTATCGTCGAAAAGATATTCGGCATTCCCGGTCTCGGCCGTCTGACGATCGACTTCACTTACGGTGTGGACTACCCTGTTATCGTTGCGATCACATTGATCGGCGCCCTTCTGGTGATGGTGCTGAACCTGGCGGTTGATATTACCTATCCGTTACTGGATCCGCGTGCGGCCCAGGCCATGACCGGCGTAGAGGAATAGGCGAACTGAGGAAAGCGTGAGCCTAACTCATTGCATTGCGGGCCAGTTCGCACAAAACAGACAGGCTCTTGACCAAGCATGACGACCCAGGAAGTTACTGCAGGCAGCGAAGTCGATATCGTAGAGGCCAGCCGCACCAACCTGTGGAAAGACGCCGTCGCGCGTCTGGTGGCCAATAAACTTGCGGTCATTGGTATTATTCCGATTATTCTCCTCTTTTTCCTCGCCGTGTTCGGGCCTTACCTGACGCCATACGATTTCCTGGCGCAGGATTTTACGGCACGCCTGGCAGCGCCATCGAGTGAACACTGGCTGGGCACCGACGAGCTGGGAAGGGACGTTCTTAGCCGCATTCTCTACGGGGCGCGCACAGCAGTCTCGGTCGGTCTGGTATCGACAGCGATCAGCCTGATCGTGGGCCTGGTGATGGGCTCGCTGGCCGGATACCTGGGTGGGCGGGTCGATTTCATGGTGGTGTGGCTGACCGACGTGACGCGCTCGATGCCGGCGCTTCTGCTGGCGATCGTGATCAACCTGACGCTCAAGACGCCGCTGGAAGCATGGATGGAGGAGATGTATCTGGCGACGAAGAACGGGTTCTTTCGCCAGACGATGTGGGTGGACCTGGTGCTGGTGTTCGGGGCCCTGGCGCTGATCCAGTGGCCCGGCTACGCCCGTCTGATCCGGGGGCAGATCCTATCGATTCGCAGCCGCAACTATGTGCTGGCGGCGCGCGCCCTGGGCATGCCGACGGGCCGAATCCTCACCCGCTATGTGATCCCCAACGCGATGGGGCCACTGATTGTTGCGGTCAGCGCCGGGCTTGGGGGCGCGATGGTGCTGGAATCGGCCTTCAGTTTTCTGGGCGTCGGTGTACAGTTGCCCATCCCCAGTTGGGGCAAGATGATTAGCGACGGTCTGCGCATGTACCGGACGCATCCCCACCTATTGGCCGGGCCGGCGGTGATGATGGCGATAATCACGGTCTCGTTTGCCTGGCTTGGCGACGGCCTCAACGATGCCCTCAACCCCCGTCAGTGGGGCGGTTAGTACTCCTGGTTGGAGGCTGGCCCGATTTTCGATCTCTGATCAAGTTGGTGTGACAACAATCATTGGAGACAGCGACGGCAACTATGTCCGTTCTTCTTGACGTGCAGGGTTTACAGACACGATTCAGGGTGCGTAAGGGCTATGTGTACGCGGTCAACGGGGTCTCCTTCAGCCTGGAAGAGGGCGAGACGCTAGGGGTTGTCGGCGAAAGCGGTTGCGGCAAAAGCGTTACCATGCTGAGTCTGGTACGGCTGTTGCCGCCTGCGGCAAGCATCGAGAACGGGCAAGTGCTGCTGCGGGGCGAAGACCTGTTGCAGCTTGACCTGCGCCACCTGCGCGACGTGCGCGGGGGCCAGGTCGGCATGATCTTCCAGGACCCGATGACCTCGCTCAACCCGTTCATCAACATCGGCACACAGATGTCGGAACCGCTGATCTATCACAGGGGGATGAGCAAGAAAGAGGCGCTGGCCCGGAGCGCAGAACTTCTGGAGATGGTGGGTATCCCCGACGGCGAGGCGCGGTTGCGCGAGTATCCGCACCAGTTTTCCGGGGGGATGCGCCAGCGGGTTATGATCGCGATGTCGATGTCGTGTGAACCGGCGGTCCTGATCGCGGATGAGCCAACGACGGCGCTGGACGTAACGATCCAGGCGCAGATCGTTGAGCTGGTCAAGGAGTTGCGCGACCGGTCGGGCGTGGCGGTGATCTGGATTACGCACGATCTGAGCGTGGTGGCGGGCATCGCAGACAGGGTCATCGTGATGTATGCCGGTTATATCGTCGAAGAAGCGCCGGTTGACGCGCTTTTTGAAGATCCGCGGCATCCATACACGGTCGGACTTATGGGGGCGTTGCCCAGTCTGGAGGGAGAGACGGGCACACGCCTGACGACGATCGGCGGATCGCCGCCCGACCTGGAAGAACTCCCCGATTATTGCCCTTTTCACACACGCTGCCCCTATGCCATCGACCGCTGCAGGACTGAAAACCCAATGCTGGAGCCGGTTGCCGATGCCAGTGACAGGGGGCACCGGGCGGCCTGCTGGGTTGATATCCGTGAAGTGGCGGTCCAATCAAATGGGGCCGGCGCCAGCAGTTAGAGGAAAGCTGCCTGCAGTTTTTTTCGACACCTGATTGCAAATTTCAACTATGAGCCAAAACGACGGCAAAAACGGCGATCCCCTTGTCCGGGTGGAGAATCTGACAAAGCACTTCTCGGTGCGGATTGGCGCGTATGGCGAGACCAAGGCGACGGTGCATGCGTTGGACGAAGTCTCTTTCGACGTGCAGCGGGGTGAGACGCTGGGGCTGGTGGGCGAGTCGGGTTGCGGCAAGTCGACCGCGGGGTTGACGCTACTGCAGTTGCATCGCCCGACTTCGGGGAAGGTCTTCTTCGACGAGAGCGAGGTTACCGGGCTTTCGGAAAAGGAGTTGCGCCCGCTGCGCAGGCGGATGCAGATCATCTTCCAGGACCCCTATTCGACGCTCAGCCCGCGCATGACGATTGGGAACGCGATCGGCGAGCCGCTGTGGCTGCACGAGCTGGCGAGCGGAAAGGAGGTGCAGGAGCGGATCGCCAAGCTGCTTGACGACGTCGGCTTGAACCCGGCCTTTGCGTTCCGCTATCCGCACGAGTTTTCCGGCGGCCAGCGCCAGCGGGTGTGCATCGCCCGTGCACTGGCATGTGAGCCGGAGTTCATTGTTTGCGACGAACCGATCTCGGCGCTGGACGTTTCGATTCAGGCGCAGATCATCAATCTACTTCAAGACCTGCAGGAAGAGTACCATCTCACCTATCTTTTTATCGCGCACGATCTGGCGGTGGTGCGCCATATCAGCGACAGGGTGGCGGTGATGTACCTGGGTCGCGTGGTAGAGATGGCGCCAAAAGAGAAACTGTTTGACAACCCCCTGCATCCCTATACAAACGCGCTATTGTTGTCGGTGCCTGTGCCCAACCCTCGCCAGGAACGGCAGCGCGAACACACTGTCATTCAGGGCAACGTGCCGAGCGCGATCAGTCCACCCAGCGGTTGCCGCTTCCATCCCCGCTGTCCGCTTGCCTTTGAGCCGTGCGATCATGAGGTGCCCGAGTGGCGGGAGGTAGAATCCGGCCACTGGGTCGCATGCCACGCCGTATGACAGAGCGGAGGCTGACAGCACGTGCATCGCCACTGGCAGCCAGACCTCGCAAAACATACCTGCTGGCAGGGGCACATAGACTGGAAATCTACGATTGTCTATTTCCACCCTTCCCTCACCTAACTGAACAGGCTGGCAGATGAATAGGGTTCTTGCTGGCGACTATCAGATTCTGGCGGAGTCGCCCGACCCGGAGACGGTGTATACCGGGTCGCCGTGCCTGGCGCAGTTGCCGTCTGGCCGGCTGATTGCCAGTTTTGAGTGGTTCCGCCCACAGCCGCTGGTTGAGAAGATCCCCGATCAACTTGAGATTCTGGTGAGTGACGATGACGGGGGACGGTGGCGCAGAACCGCGGCGCTGGACATCATCTGGCCGTCACTGTTTGCCGTGGAAGAGACTTTGTACTGTATCGGTAACGCGAGGCTGAGCCGGGAGATTGTCATTGCCCGGTCGGAGGACGGGGGGAAAAGCTGGAGCGAACTGTCGGAACTGTTTGGAGGACGTCATCACAACGCGCCGACCAACGTTCTTTTCCGCAATGGGCAGGTATACCGGGCGTTCGAGACCTGCCCTGTCGGAGACGACGCCGTTGGCAGGAGCCAGTGGGAGTCGCTGGTGGTTGCGGGCGACCTGTCGCGTGACCTGCTGGATCCGTCGGCGTGGCGGATGTCCAACAGGGTGTCTTTTCCAGGTGTGCCGGACGTGCTCAGCCAGCGGCGCTATGAGGCGAATGCAGCGGACAAGGTGGTGGAGGACTGCTTCATCGAGGGAAATATTATCGACGTGCGGGGGGAATTGCGGGTACTGCTGCACACGATCATTGACGGACACACTACGGGGGGATTGGCCTCAGTATGCAGACGGGAGGACGACGGGGAGAGACTGGACTATCGTTTTGTGCAGTTCTATCCGATGCCGGGCGCGCAGTGTAAGTTCCACATCGTATATGACGAGGAGAGCGACCTGTTCTGGACGACGGTGTGTCTGCCGACGGACACCTGGCAGGTGCGGGAACCGCTGCGCGCGGTTGGATTCGCCAGCCCGCCGGGCAACGAACGGCGTATCCTGATGTTGATGTACAGCATGGACGCTCTGAACTGGTTCCAAGCGGGCTGTGTGGCGATGAGTAGTAGCATTTTTGAAGCATTCAGCTATGCATCGCAGCTTGTCAGGGGCGAGGACCTGCTGGTTATCTCGCGCACATCGCAGGGTGGATTCAACCAGCATGACACGAACCTGGTGACGTTGCACCGCATCGAGAAGTTTCGAGAGCTGGCTCTCGATTTGAAACCGACGTACAGCAGAGGTCCGCGGCCGCACTAAAGGATAACGCAATGGGAGAGGGAGGAAGAAAATGAAATTGGGCACATTCATGATGCCGCTTCATCCGCCGGAGAAGGACTACACGCTGGGATTTGAAGAGGATATCGAGTTTGTCGTGCGTGCGGACGAGTTGGGATTTACGGAGGCCTGGATCGGTCAGCACCACACGCTGGCGTGGGAACCGATCCCGTCGAACGATGTCTTTATCGCCAACGTGCTGCCGCGCACGAAGAACATCCGGCTCGGCAGCGGTGTCTCTATTTTGCCGCAGCATCACCCGGTCAATGTTGCGGTGCGATTAGCCTATCTGGACCATCTGTCACGCGGACGCATCAACGCCGGTTTCGGCCAGGGGGGTGTGCCGACCGACTGGGAGCTCTTCGACCTGCCCGATCCGGGCACGCAGGGCCTTATGACGGTCGAAAGCATCGACATGATCCTCAAACTGTGGCAGACCGATCCGCCGTTTAATTTTAAGGGCGACTTCTACCATATTAAGCTCGAAGGGGGAAACCCGGAGTATGGTATTGGCGAGATGTTGCAGCCTTACCAGAAACCGCATCCGCCGGTCGGGATGAGCATTATTCGCGGCCGGTCACGCGCCGCCAACATGGCGGGCGAGCGGGGTTACATGCCAATCAGCACGAACGTGGTAACCGGGTCGACACTCGCCGAACACTGGCAGACCTATTGCAATGGTGCTGCGAATGCCGGCCGACCAGAGCCGGACCGCGAAATCTGGCGTGTGTCGCGCAGTATATTCATTGACGAGACGACCGAGGCTGCCTGGGAGCGGGCCAGTAACGGCGCGCTGGCAGGATCAATGGCCTATCTGCGCTGGCTGATCGGGTCGGCAGACATGGTCGAGGTCCTGAAGGAAGACCCGGAGATGTCTGACGACGATGTCACGGTAGAGTACATGCTGAATAAGCTGTGCATCATCGGCGACAAGGATGAATGTCTGCGCCGGCTGCATGAACTGTATGAAGAGACGGGCGGCTGGGGCACGCTGCTCATGATCGCGCATGACTGGGACGACAAGGAAAGGTGGCTGGCCTGCATGGAGACGCTTGCCAACGAGATTGTGCCTGCGCTGCCTTAGAGCCCACTCGGAAGAGTGCCGACTCCCGACAATAGTTTAGTCGTTGAATCGATAGGACACCATCAGGAAACCTGATCTATGGCGAGAATGAATGGAGGGGAGGCCCTCGTACGATCGCTGGCCGCGGAAGGGCTGCAGGTCGTCTTTGGCGTCCCCGGCGCGGGGCAGTACGAGGCGATTGACGCGCTCTATACGACGCCTAGCGTCCGCTATATCGCGGTGCGGCACGAACAGGCGGCCAGCTACATGGCGGACGGCTATGCACGTGCCAGCGGGGAGGTTGCCGCGGCGCTGGTAGTGGAAGGGCCGGGTCTCTTCAACGCGTTGTCGGGAGTAGCCACTGCGTACGCCACCTCGTCGCCGATACTGGTGGTGACGGGGGGTCATCACCACCGCAAGAAGGGGATTGAACTCGGCGAGGAGGCATGGCTGGGGCCGCTGACGAAGTGGGTGGGACGGGCCAAGAGTCCGGCTGAGATTCCCGAGATCGTGCAGAAGGCGTTCGAGGAGTTGCGTTCGGGACGGCCTCGCCCGGTAGGAATCGAGGTGCCTCCTTCCGTGTTCGCGGCGAGGGAGGAGGTCAGCCTTGTTCAACCGGCAGACGGGTCGGCTGGCTCTGATGACCCCGACCCACAGGCAGTCCAACGGGCTGCGGAACTGCTTGTTTCGGCGCGGCGGCCTGTGATTTGGGCTGGCGGTGGCGTGATGCGCGCCAAAGCCGCCACTTTGGTAGCGGAGCTGGCCGATTATCTGCAGATCCCGGTCGTGACGACGAGACAGGGCAAGGGAGCCATTTCGGAACTTCACCCGCTCTCTCTGGGCATGGCGGAGATGCGTTTTCAGCCGTTGCGGAACTGGCTGGCAGAGAGGGACCTGATCCTGGCGGTGGGGACAAGCCATTTCACTCCCAGGGACGGTCAGCAGGTCATCCGCATCGATGTCGACGAGGAGGAGATCGGCGATGGGGATTATGCGGTGGCGATCCAGGGGGATGCCTATCCGGCAGTGATGGCGCTCAACCGGGCGGTAGCGGCTGCCGGAACGGCGCGTACAGATAAGGCAGAAGAGGTGCAGGCCGAGGTCGCGGAGATCAGCGGTGCGCGCTTCGATCCGTCCAAGCAGTTGCAGCCGCAGTGGGGTTTCATGGAGGCGATCCACGCGGCCCTGCCGAACGACGCAGTCGTGATCCAAGGCATGAACCAGATGGGCTACTACAGCCGCAACTATTTCAGGGCAAAAGGGCCGCATACGTATCTGACCAGCTCTTCGCACGGGACGCTGGGGTGCGCGTACCCAATTGCCCTGGGCGCGAAGGTAGGGTGTCCGGACCGGGTCGTCGTTTCGATTTCGGGGGACGGCGGGTTTCTGTACAACGCACAGGAGCTGTCTACGGCGGTGCAGTACGGGATCAACGCTGTAGCTGTTGTCTTCAATGACAACGCCTATGGAAATGTTCTGCGAGCGCAGATGGAGGAGTTTGACGGGCATGTGCTCGGCACCAGGCTGCACAATCCCGATTTTGTCGCGATGGCGGAGAGTTTCGGGGCGCACGGCGTGCTGGCAGAGGACGCGGACGCGCTGCAAGGGGCGCTTGAGGAAGCGGTCGCAGGGGAGAGCGGAAAGCCAGTATTGATAGAGGTGCCGGTGGGGATGTTGGACAGGGAGTTCTGAGGGAGGAACAGGGATGGCAGAAGTTTCCAATCTGAAAGAGCGAATTCACAGCGGCGAGGTTGTTTTTGGCGTCGGCGCGCAGGTGTATTTCAACCGAACCCAGCTGGAAGATCTGTTGGCCCAGGGCGACTACAGCTTTGTCTACGTGGACAGCCAGCACACGGCGTTCTGCGAAATCGACCTGGAGAACTTCTGCGGGCACGCCGAGCAGTTGGGGATTCCGGTGCAGCTGCGCATCCCGCACACGCGCCACACTTACCTGGTCGGGCGCTACCTCGACCTGGGACCGACGGGCATCATGGTGCCGGAGGTGGAAAACACGGCGGAGGTGGATGAGGCGATCAGGTACTTCTACTATCCACAGGTTGGGCGGAGGAGCTCGGGCGGGGTGGCGCGGCGCAATCTGGCGGCGTTTGGGGAGCCGACTAACCCGGCGTCGATCGACCGGCTGGCGTATGCCGACTGGTGGAACAGCAACGGCTTTCTGGCGATTCAGCTGGAGTCGGTGGAGGCGGTGATCAATGCGGGTAAGCTGGCCAAGCAGGGTGTCGATCTGCTGGCGTTTGGGCCTAATGACCTGCGTTTCAGTATGGAGAGTCTGCCGCACAGTCCGTTTAAGACGGTGGACGAGTGCATCCGGCATGTGCTGGAGCAGATGAAGGACAGTACGGTGCAGGTGAGTTTGGGGGCGTCGAGTGAGGAGGAGCGGGACAGGTTAATCGAGATGGGGGTGACGGTGTTGCAGGTGGCGCCGGGGATGTGAGCAGCTCTACTGCCAATCCTACCGCTGGACTTCCTCTCCACGTAACATTCTGCTCTTCAATTGACCTTGCCACAACCTACTCTAAAATACATCCCTTTTCAGATGCGCCCAGATTTCTCCTGAATGCTGGGCCTGGGGTACAATCCGCACGATCCCGCCCGCCGTCACTTGCGGCTCCCAGTTTTCTTGCCGAACGCCCCATCTGATCCTCGTTTTGGAGCGCTTAGGTTCATATCCAGCAGCTCACCAACCATCACCTCATTCTAAACAGGAGAATAATCCATGAAGCGCTACTCAGTTTGGATTGCCATCCTCATCTTCAGCCTGCTCATCGTCGGCTGTGTCGCGGCGGCGCCTGCCGGCGAAATGATGGAAGATGAGGGCCCCAAGGTGCTGGTCGTAGGCACCTCGCAGGAGCCGGAAAACGTGTTTGTCATGTGGGGCTCGACGCGCACGGGCTCGGACGTGATGTCGTTCATGTGGCGCAAGCCGATCGCTTTCGGCGGGGATAACCAGCCCTTCGCCGAGATCCTGGAGTCGCTGCCGAGCCAGGCGGACGGCACCTGGGTCGTTGACGAAGAAGCGGGCAAGATGCAGGTGACCTACAAGTTCAGGCAGGGGCTGAAATGGTCCGACGGCGAGGAGATCACCGTTCACGACCTTGCCATGGCTTTCGAGATCACCTCGGACCCCAACTACATCTACTATTCGGAGAGTTTTCCGGTCGAAAGCATTGAGATCGTTGACGACTACACGGCTATTCTACACTACAAGGGGATCAATCTGTTCCCCGACCAGGAAGTGCGCACGCACGTGATTCCTGAGCATGTCTACCGGCCGCTGTGGGAAGAGGCCAAGGCCAAGGGCGGCAATGTGTGGGAAAACTTCGGCAACATCGAACAGGTTGCCATCAAGCCGGTCGTGAATGGCCCTTAC
>DAOUHY010000104.1:0-5771 GCA_034428435.1 Caldilineaceae bacterium
GCGGCCCCGGCATGATTCTGCTGACCGCGTCCTTCGGCGACGCCCCGCTCTGGCAGCTCATCTTCGCGCTGCTCTACGCCGCGCTGCTCTGCGTCGCCGGCACCCGCTGGGCACAGAAAGCCCTGCAACGGGTCGTCGCCCGTCAGGTCGGCTCATAAATTCTGGAGTTTATGGGATTGGTTGACGTGTACTTCGAAGACAATCCGAGGAGGTAAGGATGGGGGCACTCTTCACACTGGGACGCAGCGACTTCCTGAACTTCCGCCGCGACTCGATGCTGCAGTTTCTGATAGTCTATCCTTTCATTCTTGGCGGCATCCTGCGCTGGCTTCTACCCTGGGTGCAGACCGGTCTGCTGGAAAACATCGGCTTCGATCTCAGCCAATATTACCTCCTCATCGTCAGCTTCTTCGGCCTGCTCGTCATCCCCCAGCTCGTAGGTCTCCTCGTCGGCACCCTCCTCCTCGACGAAAAAGACCAGGACACCCTCACCGCCCTCAGGGTGACGCCCATGCCGGTCCGCACCTATGCCCTCTACCGTGCCTTGACCCCCGCCCTCATCTCAGTCTTGGGGATCCTTCTCGTCGTTCCCTTCATCAATGTTCTTGTGCTCCCGGTCGAAAAGCTTCTCCCCCTTGCCGTCTCCGCCGCGCCCCTCGGCCCCATGATGGCCCTGATCCTCGCCGCCCTCGCCAAAAACAAGGTCGAAGGCCTTGCCATCATGAAAGGGCTCGGAATCTTCCTCCTCGTCCCGATCGCCGCCTGGTTCGTACCCGAGCCATGGCAGTGGCTGCTCGGCGTCTCCCCCACCTACTGGGCGGCAAAAGGCTACTGGCTCGCCACCGCCGGCCAACCCTACCTCTGGGTCGCAGCCGTCGGCTTCCTCTACACCTGCGCAATCGCCGCCGCCCTCCTGCGCCGCTTCCAGAACGGACTGTACAGGTAACGTCTCAAAAACTTCGAGGCCTGCACAAGAACTCCACCTCTCTCCATAGGATGGGGCCATCTGTGTCTCGGACCAAAGGTCACTGGTCTTCCCCCAACCACGCCATCACCAACTCCTGGTGTCGCCGCACACCAGCCTCCCCCTCCAAGGCGGACGGACCGTGCTCGAAAAACGGGCTCTGGAGCGACCGCTGCTGCTGCTCGCACGCGTAAATGTCCTCCTGCATGAAATCCCCGGACGCCATCGGATCGTCGCCGTCATCGCTGTCATACTTGCCTCGCACCCGCTTCGTCCAGAAGTTGAAGGAGCGGATCGACTGCGAAGCGAACGCCAGCAATGAAGCGTCGGCGATTTTCGTGCGCACTACGACGCGCGTGCGGTCGGGCGCCAGCGGCGTCAGATGAAACACCGACCACGAGTCTTCATTCTCTGCCAGTCCAATACCCGGAAACAGCATCGGCACCCACGCACCCGCCTGCTCGGCAGGGATGACCAGTGGTGACGCCGCATTCTTTTCGACATTCGCCGCATATTCCGCACTGAGCGGCTCCCAGAAACGGAAGTGCGGACCCTCGAATCCCGATTCGACGCGCTTGTGGTCGTACATCGACAGCGTGCCCGAGTGCAGATGCGCCAGGTGGTAGCCGTCAATGTAATTCTCAACCACAATCTTCCAGTTGGCTGCAATAGTGTATTCGGTGCGCCCCTTCTCATACTCCACCAGCTCATCCACTTGATGAGGGCCAAGATGAGGTTCCACGCCGCCAAACCACGCCTCCACCGGATCGGCGTTCTCGTCAGGATGCACCCATAACATACCTCGCCAACTGGCCACAGACGCCTTCTTCAACCCAAGACTCGCCATATCCAGATCAGGAAACTGATTCCTCCTGTCAGGAACCGACAGCAGACAGCCCTCCAGGTCGTACGTCCAATCGTGATAAGGGCAGGTGATGACCTTCTTCGTATTGCCCACCGCCCGCAGCAGCTGCGTCCCCCGGTGACGGCAGATATTGTGAAAGGCCCGCAGCTGCTCGTCCTGACCCATCACAATGAAAATGTTGTTCAACCCCGCCTGTACCGCCACATACTGCCCCGGTTCGCTGACATCCCCGTCCAGGCCGGCAAAAGCCCACGTTCGTGAAAATATCCGCCCCTGCTCGCGGTCGAACCACGCCTGCGAAGTGTATGCCTCAACCGGCAGAATGGGCATGCCCTCGTTGCTCTTCATTCGAAGATTTTCCTGTCTCCTGTCCGCCCGGCCCAGTGCCTTTCCCGTTTGCAGACAACCCTATTTTCTGCGTTTCGCCTTCACAGATGCAGTACGCAGCAAGCGAATTGGCGTTTCAACCTGCCCGCATTTCAGCCGCCAACCTCGCCCCGCACAACCTCCGCCGCCGCGCCCAGCACTTCCACCAGCCTCTCCGCCGCCACACCCCCGCCCTGCGCAAAGTCCGGCCGCCCGCCGCCTCCACCGCCGAACGCCCGCAACGTATCCCGCAACAGGTTTCCCACGTGCACCGAACAGTCCTCCGAACGGGCAAAAACGACCGTCCCCTTTCCCCCTCGCGCGCAACCAAGCAACGCCACAACGCCTGGCTCGGAGATGAGCGCCCGTGCCAGCCCCTGCACCGCCGCCGGCTCGCTGTCCGCCATCTCCCGCGCCACCAGCCGCACACCGCCTGCAGTCTCTGCCTCCGCCAGCAGCTCACGCGCCTGGTCCGCCACAAGCCCGTCCCGCAGCGCCTTCAACTCCCTCTCCGCGCTCTTTAGCGCCTCCTGCTGTTTCGACACCAGCTCCGGCACGTCATCCACGCCGCTGTCCAGCAGACCGGCCGCCTCCGCCAGCAGCCCCCGCCTCCGCGCCGCATCCGCCAGCGCCCGCCTTCCGCACACAAAATGCACGCGGCTCCTGCCCCGGTGCTTCTCCAGCCGCACCAGCGCGATCAGCCCGATCTCCCCCGTCCGCCGCACGTGCGTACCCCCGCACGCCGACCAGTCAAACTTATCGACCTCCACAATGCGCGTGGCACCTGCCACCGCCGGCGCCCGCCGCAACGGCACCTTCTCCCGCTCCTCTTCATCGACCCAATAGGCCCGTATCGGCCGGTTCTCCCACACCATCCCATTCGCCGCCGTCTCAACATCCGCCAGCTTCGCCGCCGAAAGCGGTGGCCCGTCCAGGTCCACCGTATTCAGCGCATCACCGAAGTGCACGCTCACTGTCTCCAGCCCCAGCCGCCGGAAAAACACCTGCGACAGCAGATGCTGGCCCGAATGCTGCTGCATATGATCATAGCGCCGTGACCAGTCGATCTCACCGCTCACGCTCGACGCCCCGTCCGGCAGCGGCTCCGCCAGCACATGCAGTACGGCACCGTCCGCCCCAATCTGCACGTCGACCACCCCCGTGCCGTCCAGACTGCCCGTGTCATGCGGCTGCCCGCCCGACGTCGGATAGAAGGCCGACCGGCTTAACCGCACAGCCGGTTGTCCCTCGTGCGTAAGCCGCTCGGCCACCTGCGCCGTGAATCTCGTGCAGTAGGCATCTTCGTAGTAGATTCTTTCGTCCATGGAGTCTTTACTTGAGTGGGAAGATGTCAGCGGCCGGTTACGCCGCAGGTCACAGACTGCCCGCTGCGCTGGTTGCGATCCCGGCCTCAATCTGCAACAGCTGCGCGTTCTGCTGAAATTCCCTGGAAAACTGCCCCCAGTTCGTCGTTGTCACGATACCCTGTCGCACGTCCGTCAGCGCCTCCAGCAACGCCGCCCTCCTCTGCGCGTCCAACTCGCTCATCACGTCGTCCAGCAGCAGGATCGGCTTCTCGCCCGTCGCCTCCGCCATCGCCTCCAACTCCGCCAGCTTCAGCGCCAGCGCGCCCGTGCGCTGCTGACCCCGGCTCCCGTACGTGCGCAAATTCCAGCCATTGACCACAAAGACCATCTCGTCCCTGTGCGGCCCGTAGAGCGAGCTGCCGGCCCTTAGCTCAACGCCGCGGCGGGCTTCAAGCCGTTCACGAAAGCGCTGACCGATCGTCGCCGCCTCGACCTCTAGCCCGGCGATCCCGTCCGTCTCGACTTCCTCGCCCTCGCGCAACCTCTGGTAGTCATCTTCACAGTAAAGCCCGGTGTTGAAGCTCGGCAGGTACAGCAACTCCAAGGACTCCTGCTGCTGCGAGAGCTCCGCATGAACGCGTCGCGCAATCGGCGCCAGCGCCGCCAGATAACTGTGCCGCCGGGCCAGCACCTGCGTTCCCAGCTCCACCAGCTGCTCATTCCAAAACGCAAGTTGTGCCGCCGCCGTTGGTCCGTCCGTCCGCTCCTGCTCCTGCAGCTGCTTCAGCAAACTGTTCCGCTGCGTTACCACTTTCTGGTAGCGGGAAAGCGTCTGACAGTAGCCGCGATCGATCTGGCACAGAGCAACGTCAATGTAACGCCGCCTCTCACTCGGGCTCCCGGCCACAAGCGTCAGGTCCTCCGGCAGAAACAGCACCGCCCGCAGATGTCCGATCAGGTCCATGCTGCGCCGCGGCGCACCGTTCACCCGCGCCTGCTTCGTGTAGTTAAAGCCGTCCCCGCGCAGCGTGAACAGGATCTCAAGCGTCGTCGACTCCCCCTTCCGCTCTACCTCTCCCCGGATACGGGCGTAGGGGATCGGCTCGTCCGCCGCCGCTCTGTCCACCGCTTCCCGCTCCGCCCGCGCATGGCGCGACTTGCTCGTCGCCAGATAATAAACCGCCTCCAGCAGGTTCGTTTTCCCCTGCCCGTTGCGGCCCTGCACAAGCGTAACCGGCGCGCTGAAACACAGGTCCAGCTCTCTGTAATTGCGAAAATGTTCCAGGTGCAGCCGCGAAAGATACATAAGCTCAGCCATCGACAACCACAACAACGTGCCCGTTACGCCTCCGGCATATACCAGCCAACCGTCTGCTTATTCCGGCCGAACCAGCTCTGCGCCACCCGCTGAATGTCCTCAGCCGTCACCGCCTCCAGGTTCTCCAACCAGCCGTCAAACCATTCGCTATCCGCGATCATCTCGCTGAACCCCAGCCAGTACGCCTGGTTCGTCACGCTCTCGCTGCTGTACGCAAACTGCGCCTTCGTCTGCTTGATCGCCTTGTCCAGCTCCTCCGCCGCCACCGGCTCCTCCTGCACCCGTTCGATCTCCGCCCAGATCGCCTCCTCAATCTCCTGGTGCGTGATATCCTGCGCCAGCGTGGCGCTGAAACCGAATACATAAGGATCAATCGTCGGCATGAACGCCGAAGAGACCCCCACCGCCAGCTCCTTGTCCACCAGCGCCCGGTATAGCCGGTTGCTGCGGTTGGAAGAGCCCCCGCCGAACAGCCCCATCCCCTTCGCGCCGCTCAGAATGCTGTCCATCACCGTCAGCGCGAAAAAGTCCGCATGCCGCGCGTCCGGCGCATGAAACGCCAGGCCGAAGTACGATGTCATGTCCGTCCCCCGCAGCACGATCCGCCTTCCCGCCCGCTGCTCCGGCTCATGCAAGCGCATCGCCGGCAAGTCAGGACCCGCCTCCACGCCGCCAAAATACTGCTCGATGCGCTCCACCATCCACGCACTGTCAAAGTCTCCCACCGCAACCGCCACAGCATTGCTCGGCGTGTAAAACGTCCGGTAATGCTCATATAAATCGTCCCGGCCCATCGTCAGCAGGTCCTCCTTCCAGCCGATAACCGGGTGCCGGTACGGGTGCGTCTGAAACGCCGCCGCCTGCATCTCCGTATTCAGCAGCCAGCGGTAGCTGTTCTCGCTCCCCTCCCGCTCACTGATGATCACCGTCCGCTCCGACTCCGTCTCCTCC
>DAOUHY010000105.1:0-5613 GCA_034428435.1 Caldilineaceae bacterium
GGGGTCGCCCGCCGGGATGTAGGGGTTCGGCTGGTTGAAGTAGGGCGTCAAATCCGTCCACCAGTTCTTATCCAAATCGTCCTTGATGTGCCAGTGCGGGTGTGTGGTGATGTGCGGAATCGTCCCCGCCGTCTGCTGCGCGATCGTCCATTCACGGCCGCTGATGCCCTGGGGAACACGGATCCACTCGATGCTCACGTCGGGGTGTTGCTCCGTGTACCCGTCCAGCACCTCAAGGACCTTGTTGTGCGGCAGTGGGTTGTCTTCGGAACGTTCCATGCTCTGGGTGGGCGTCCACCCGCCCCAATACGTAACCAACTCCTTGGCTTCGCCCATCGCGGCATCTTCACCGTCACCGGCCGGCGCCAGCGGCGCCTGGCAGGCGGCAAGCCCTACGCCTAACGTCGCCACACCTGCCGTCTTGAGAAATGCGCGTCGAGAAACTGCACGGTCTGTCATCGTTCTGTTCCTTTCTGTAGAGTGGTGAAGTAGGAATTCCGGTCTGACCCGGTATGGATGTGGTTACTGTACGGCCATCAACTGTGAGCCCCGCAGCCAGAACTGTCATCTGATCGTGGGTGGGGAATCGGAGGAGCAGTCGGTTTCCTGCTGGAATGGATTCTCCTCTGGTGCTGAAAAGACTGTGCGATACGCTGCTTCTCCACTGGAGCGCGGGGGTAAGTATAATCGTATTAGCGCTCGTTGTCTATTGCTGTTCGTTGCTCATTACAGCGGTTGACTTACCTACCCCGTATGCTATGATTGGCGGCACACCCACCCAATGCCGAACGCCTTTGTGACCTCGGATTTTGGGGCGTATACAAAGGCCTGAGCATAGAGATCGTTTCATCATACCCTTTCCAACCACAGTGGAACAGTGGAGAGTGCACAGCAGACCCTACTCGCCGCGAGCCGCGAACCAATCCAGTCAGGAGTTGCACGATGAGCAAGTTAGCCCTACTCGGCGGCGAGAAGGCCGTCACCACCGAACCCCATTCCGCCGGCCACCACCGTTCACCCATGTGGGAAAGCGGCAAGGCCGCCGACTGGGACGAGTTCTCCGAGGCCTTCGCCGCCAAGATGCAGGTCGAATACGCTCTGCCCGTCTCGTCCGGACAGGTGGCGCTGAACTCGGCCCTGGTGGCCGCGCAGGCCGGGCCGGGGGATGAAGTGATCGTTCCCTCCTTCACCTGGATCGCCAGCGTAAGCTGCATCATGCACAACAACGCCGTCCCCATCTTCGCCGACGTCGATCCCAAGACATACACCCTCGACCCGGAGGACGTGCGCCAAAAGATCACCCACCGTACCAAGGCCATCATCGCCGTCGACCTCTACGGCCATCCCGCCCACCTCAAAGAGCTGCTCGCCATCGCCCGCGAGCGCGATATCGTCCTCATCGAAGACTCAGCCCAGGCCACCGGCGCCTACGTCGACGGCGAGATCGTCGGCGGCATCGCCGACATCACCTGCTTCAGCTTCGCCGGCAAGCCGATTGCCGCCACCAGCGGCGGAGTCATGACGACCAACAGCCGTGAATACTACGAGCTCGGCGCCCTGGGCGGGCAGCATCCCTCGACGCTGTCCAAGATCCTCACCAACTCCGATCTGCTCAAGTACGCGTCGACCGGCGGTTATGGCGACAACCACCGCATCGACCGCTACGCCATGACGGTGGCCTACGAGGCGCTGGAGACCTTCGAGGAGGCCAACGATGCCCGTATCGCCAACTGCGATCTTCTCACCCAGGAACTGAGCAAGGTCAAGGGGATCACGCCGCCCTACGTCGAGCCCGGGGTCAAGCATGTCTACCACATGTTTTCCAGCCTCTACAACGAGGAAGAGCTGGGCGTGCCCAGAGAGACGTTTGTCAAGGCGATCAACGCCGAAGGCGTAACCGCCCTCACCTACGTCAACAGCGCCAATTTCCTCTTCCATCCCGGCGGCAAGCCGATGCCTTCCGGGCCGATCCATCATCGCGCCCTCTTCCAGGAGAAGAACGTGTACGGGCATGGCTGCCCCTTCCAGTGCCCCCATTACACCGGCGAGGCCGACTACTCGATCGGCTCGCTGCCCGTCACCGAAAAACTGGTCGACCAGGAGTTCAACTTCCTGCAGCCGCACCTCTCCGCCCCCAACGGCCCCGACCAGATGGAGCAGGTCCTGGACGCCCTGACTAAAGTGGTCGACAATATCGGCGACCTGGAAGGCTACCAGGTCGACTAGCGTTCGGCCGCGCAGGTCAAGCGCAACCGCCGCGCAATATGCGCGCGCTGAGACAGGAGAAATTTCAATGCTGGCAGAATTGAGCCACGCCCAGTGGCAGGAATTTGAACGGGAAGGCTACCTGCGCCTGGGGCACTGTATGACCGGCGATGAACTGGCCGCGATACAGCAGCGCATGGACGAAATCATGCTCGGCACCGCGCCGGTCGACTACAGCCGCATGATGATGCAGCTGGACCGCATCCCCGGCAAGACCGATGCACCCGGCCCTGGGGGGAAAGGGCACAAAGGCGCCACGCTGCACTATCGCAAAATCCAGGACCTCGAGTTCGATCCGCTCTTCCTGCGCTATATGCAGAATCCGCTCTTCCGTCACATCTGCTGCATGGTATACGGCGCAGACACGCCGGTCTCCTGTATGCGCGCCATGTTCATGAACAAGCCCGCGGCCGACCCGGCGGATGGCGGCGACGGGCAAGCCGGGCAGTCCGTCGGCGGCACCCACCTCGTCTGGCACCAGGATCGCTGGACCTTTTACGACCGCGATCCCCTGATCACCATCTGGACCGCCCTCGACCCGGCCACCGTCGCCAACGGCTGCGTCCATATCGCGCCCCGCCGCCATCACACCCTGATCAATCCCTCTCATGTCTCCGGCTTTATGACCGACGAGCAAGCCCACGCTCTGGTGGCGGAAGTCGAGACGGTGCCGCTCGAAATGGAGGCCGGCGAAGCGGTACTGCTGCACAACTATCTGCCGCACAGCTCCGGCGTAAACAGTACCGCCATTGCCCGCCGCGCCTTCAGCGTCTGTTACATGGATGCCGCCACTGTAGATTCCCACAATCACGAATACTCGCTGATCTTCGGCGACGGCGCGCTCGACCCGGAGCGGCTATAACCATCGCCGGTCACTGCATGTCTGGAGGAAACCATGCAACCCGAAATCGCCCTGGCAAAACGGCAACAGATGCTGCAGGACGGCTACTGCTTTGTCGACGACATCCTCACCGAGGAGTTCCTGCAGGAGCTGCGTGAAGAGTCCGAAGGTCTCATCGCCGCCCACGTGCCCCCGCCCGACGTCAGGTATCAGGGCCAGCACGTAGATGTGCGCGGTGAGGAGAACGACGTCATCAGGAGACTCCTGGAATGGCAGCCGGCGCGGCAGGCGCTCGAAGATATGGGATTCGGCGACTTCGAGAGCACCGGCGGCATCATCATCCTCACCAAAGACCCGGGCGAACCGGCGCTCTACTGGCACCAGGACTGGGGGAGCTGGGAGGACCCGATCAGCGTCACGCCCTGGCCGCAGCAGATCTTCGTCTCCTACTATCTGAGCGACACCAGCGTTGAGAACGGCTGTCTCAAGGTCATCCCCGGCACCCACCGCAAGCGTATCTTGCTGCATGATGAACTGGTGCCCGCGCACGAACAGGGTGCGCGCTACATCGAAGAGGACCACCCCGTCATGTTCGGCGACCATCCCGACCAGGTCGACGTCTGCGTGCGCGCCCGCTCCTTTGTGCTGGCGGACGCCCGTCTGCTGCACTCAGCGCGCCGCAACCTGACCGACGAGCGCCGCACGCTCATCCTCGCCTGGCACCGGCGGCGCGACGACGTCTGGGACAAGCCCCCCGCCTACTGGGAGGGCGAAATTCCCGAAGTCCTTACCAACCGCGACGCCAACCGGGAGTACTCGCGCTCGCGCATTCCCGGTGAATACCTCGAATTCAGCGGCTAGTAGGGTGCTATACTATGGGATAACGCCACTGGGGCCAGGAGTCTGTGAATCTCGTGAAAGCAGGTGAGACTCCTGCCTTTCAGTTGCGCAGTCGCTGTAAGAGGTCGTGATTTCAAGCGCGCGTTATGCCGCGCTCAAGTAATGCATGCACCATTTGGTCCGCTTCCGTGGTCAGGCGGGTCTTCAGGAGTACACAAATGAAGGCACAGATTGAGATTCCCAAGGACGTTGTTGTCGACTTTTGTCAGCGTCACCAAATCCGTCGCCTGGCTCTTCTAAAGAAGAGTCTCACGTCGGAGGCAGAACTGGATCTTATCGTAGAGTTTGAATCGGATGCGAAGGTAGGGCTATTGCACCTGGCGCGTATGGAGAAGGAGTTGAGCGAAGCGCTTGATCGGTCAACCCACCTGATGACCTATAAGGGCGTTGAGAAGAGCCCAAACCCCTTGTTTAAGGAAGCGATTGTCGATTCAGCCGTAATTCAGTATGAGCACGAATGATGACAATGTGCGTCTTGTTGCCATGGGAGTCTATGCCACCAAGGCCATAGAAATACTGGGCACGACAGGCCAGGATGAGTTGGAACAGAACGAGATGATGCAGTTCGCTCTGATAAAACTGGTGGAAATTGTAGGCGAGGCGGCTAACTGTGTTTCCGAACAGACGCGGAGGAGATACGGTGCGATCCCATGGACTGACGTTATAGGAATGCGCCACCGGTTGGTTCACGATTATGAGGCTATTGATCTCGGTATGGTGCGCGCGACAATTGTCGACGACTTGCCGGCACTAATCGAAAATCTGAGAGCGATTGTTGGTGAAAGCGTTGCTGATCTCGCGTTCCCAAGGACTGGCCCTTAGCAGCTTCGTTACCTGGGGAGCAGGAGTCAACCATGATTTTTCTGGAGTAGCGCAAACTGGTTCCTCCCAATCCCTGGAACGCCATGAAGGTCGAGTTTCCCGAAGTCCTTACCAACCGCGACGCCAACCGGGAGTACGCGCGTTCACGCATCCCCGGCGAATATCTCTCTGCGTAGTCTCAAATAGGGACGACTTTCTGACTGCCTCCTGGCTGCCGTACCGAATTCCAGCTTATTGCAACCCCCAAAAAAATATGCTACTATTCTGGCGTTATCTCCGTACCTTGTCGCCCGGTTTGGTCAACACGATACCTGGACGCTGGGATGTTTCTGACTGCCAGAACGTACAGGTATCTGTCTGAGCCGCATCTATTCTGAAGACGTGAACTTGCCAGCGTTTAGCGGATTTCGAAGGCCGTTAAACAACCTCGAGCGGAAGGCATGGCGCAAAAGAAGAGCGCGCCGTATGGGAGTTGGCGTTCTCCAATCAGCGCCGAACTGGTTGCTTCCAGTTCTCAGCATTGGATCAACCAACTCTATACGGCGAATGAAGATCTCTATATTCTGTTACGTCTTCCTGAACAGGGCGGCCGCAGTGCCGTCGCTCGTCTGCAAGGGGATGGACATTTCGAGCAGCTGACGCCCGCAGCTTTCGACGCGCGTACGCGGGTCTACGAATACGGCGGCAGCTGCTTCGCCGTCAAAGACGGCGTAATCTACTTCTCAAACTTCCCCGACGACCGCCTCTATCGCCACCTCCCCGGCGAATCGCCACAGCCCATCACA
>DAOUHY010000106.1:0-5804 GCA_034428435.1 Caldilineaceae bacterium
ACCTGGACAGGCTGGCCCGTGAGGGCATCAACTTCACGCAGGCGTATGCGGCCACGCCCACCTGCGTGCCGGCGCGGGCGACGATCTTCACCGGTCTCAACCAGCGCCATACCGGATTTGTCGGCTACAACGACCGCATTGACTGGCACTACGAGAGCACGATGCCCGGCCTGCTGGCAGAGGCGGGCTACCACACGCAGTGCGTCGGCAAGATGCACACGCATCCCTCGCGCAATCTGATGGGCTTCCACAACGTCGTCCTGCACGACGGCTACCTGCACCGCGAACGATCCAAGCGGGACGACTACGGGCTGGTCGACGACTACACGCCGTGGCTGCGGGAGCGGCTCGGCCCGGAAGCCGACTACATCGACACCGGCGTGGGCTGCAACGGCTACGCGGCGCGGCCCTGGGTCTACGACGAAATGCTGCACCCCACCAGTTGGGTCACGACGATGGGCATCGACTTTCTGCGCCGCCGCGACCCGACCAAACCGTTCTTCCTGATGCTCTCCTACCACCGGCCGCACCCGCCGCTGGACCCGCCCGCGGCATTCATGGACCGCTATGTGACAAAGCCGCTGCCGGACCCGGTCATGGGTGACTGGGCGCCGGACAGTCTGCCGGTGCGCGGGCTGGACAGCCCGATCCCGACCGACGCGGCGCAGCGCGACTACGCGCGGCGAGCCTACTACGCCCAGATCAGCCACATCGACTACAGCCTCAACCGCGTGTTCCAGGCGCTGTTTGAGAGCGGCGACCTAGACAACACGGCCATCGTGTTCACCGCCGACCACGGTGAGATGCTCTACGATCACAACCATGTCGCCAAAGGCTATCCATTTGACAGTTCGGCGCGCCTGCCCTTCGTCCTGCGGCTGCCGCACGCGGGCAGCCCGCACCATCAGGCGAGACAGGCGGACGAGCCGTTGCGGGAAGTAAACCAGGTGGTCGAGCTACGCGATCTGCTGCCGACCTTCTGCGACCTCGCCGGAACCGACACGCCCGCGCACGTCGACGGGCGCAGCATTCTGCCGCTGGCGCGCGGCGAAACTGACGGATGGCGCGAGCATCTGCACGGTGAACATTTCATGAACGCGGATTCCAACCAGTGGCTGACCGACGGCCGCGAGAAGTATATCTGGTACAGCCAGAGCGGGCGCGAGCTGCTCTTCGATCTGGAGGAAGACCCGACCGAACTACACGACCTGGCTCCGGCGCGACCGGAGCGTGTGGCCTTCTGGTGCGAGCGGCTGATGGCGGAGTTGGATGGCCGCGAGGAGGGCTTTGTGCAGAACGGGGAGCTGGTGAGCGGCATGCCGCAGAGCCCGACGCTGGTCGACGCCGGGCATTACCGGGAGCGGTGAATTGGCGGCAGTTGATTGGCCGCGAACGCTAGTACACCGGAATCCCTTCTCTCCTCAAGATGCGGTGCACGTTGGCCGCGGCCAGCGGATACTTCTCGTTGGGCAGGTGTTCGAGCATCATGTAGCCGTCGGGATGCGCCTCGTGCCACAGGCGCAACGCGGTCCCCAGGTCCAGCTCGCCCTCGCCTGGGACCTCCTCATCCATGTGGATCACGAAACCGTTGCGCACACTGATGTCCTTGCAGTGTGCAATCGCGCTGATCGGCCCCATACATTCGAAGATATGGCGCAGACGGGCCCTGCTGTCATAGACCTGGTGCAGCGTCTGGAAGTGATTGACGTAGTCCATCACGACCCGCAGCCGCTTGCTGCCCACATCACGAATGACGGCGCGGTTGAACTCGGGCGAGTTCATAATCGTGAGCAGGTGCGTTTCGACGGCGACGGTCTGACCGATCGCTTCAGCCGCTTCGGCCAGCCAGGAGAGGGATTCCAGCAGCACGGCGCGGCGCCACGGCCGGTGATTCTCCGGGTGGGGGCTGTAGGAGCCATCGGGGCTTAGGCTGCCGGTGCGGATCAGCGCAACATGGCCGCCCAACTCCTTGGCAACGCCAAAACCGCGGCGAATGTCCTCCAGCAGCCGTTTACGCACTTCGTCATCAGGGTCGAAGAGACATTCCCGGAAGCCGATACCAACCTGCACAAGGTCCATGCCCTCATCGGCGAAGAGCCGCCGCACGCGCTGCCAGACCGGCGCGGAGGCCGGCGGTGAACCGGTAGCAGAGACGGAGAGGGCCCCTCCCGTCAGTCCCAATTCGCGGATAGCAACCAGATGCGGGCCGTGAATATCGGCGGGATCCGGCGGCAACATGCCGACAACGCCTAATCTCATAAGTCAGCTCCATGTGGTTATCGGCGGTCAATGTCGTACCTGGCCGCCAGCTTCGCGCCAAGACCCGCTAAGTTGACATTCGCGATACATACTGTAGAATCGGGTCGTTCCAACCCGAACATATCATCAGATATTTTTGAAAAGTGCAAACGGCAGGCCCGATGCTTGCAATCGGGGCCAGCGTCCCAAGGAGGAAACAGTTGGCCGATAAGGAGAGCAGTCCTCCTGATCTGGCGAGAGTGTTCGCCTATGTCGACGCCCATCAGCAGGAGTTCATCGACCGCTTGCTGGCCTATGTCGCCCGGCCCAGCATCAGCGCCCACGGAATCGGGATCAGAGAGACAGCTGACTTTCTGCTCGGTTACCTGCAGGAACTGGGCATGGAGTCGCAGCTGCTGGAAGGTGGAGGCTGGCCATTCGTATACGGCCGCTACGCGGGAAGTCCGCACGCGCCGACGGCGCTGCTTTACGGCCACTACGACGTGCAGCCGCCCGACCCCCTGGACGCCTGGAACTCGCCGCCGTTCGAGCCGGAGATTCGCGACGGCCGCATCTGGGGTCGCGGCGTGGGCGACAACAAGGGGCAGCATCTGGCCCAGCTCTTGGCGATCGAGTCATGGCTGGCGGTCACAGGAAGTCTGCCGTGCAACGTGATCGTCCTGTTGGAGGGTGAGGAGGAGGTCGGCAGCCCGCATATCAGCGACTGCGTGCGCGATCACCGCAGCCTGCTTGCCGCCGCCGACCTGGTGATCACCGCGGACGGCCCCGTGCACGAGAGCGGACGGCCCTGTATCAAGTTCGGCCCGCGCGGCATCGCCTCGTTCGAACTGCGCGCAGTGCACGCGCAGCGGGACTTTCACTCCGGCAACTGGGGCGGCGTCGCGCCCAACCCGATCTGGACGCTCGTGCACCTGCTGGCGACGATGAAGGACAGCCGCGGCGCCATCACCATCGACAGATTCTACGACAACGTCGCACCTCTCAGCGATCTGGAACGCGAGGCACTGGATGCGCTTCCGGTAGACGTGGCGGCGGTGATGGAGGGCGCCGGCCTGGAACGCCTGGACGAACCCCAGGAGCGGCCATTCTTCGACCGCCTGGCAGCCTGGCCGACGTTCACGATCAACGGCTTTCACGGCGGCTACGGCGGGCCGGGGATGAAGACGGTGCTGCCCCACGAGGCGACGGTGAAATGCGACATGCGCCTGATCGAGAACCAGCGCGTCGACGAGATCCTGGACAAGGTGGAGGCGCATGTCCGGCGGCACGCGCCCGAGGTGGAGGTGATCCGCCAGGGGGGCATGGAGCCGTCGCGCACGCCGCTGGACTCGCCCTACACACGCCCGCTGCAGCGGGCCTTTCGCGCGGCCCAGGGTACCGACCCGCTGCTGATCCCGGCGATGGGCGGCAGCCTGCCGGACTATGCCTGGACGAAGATACTCGGCGTCCACTCCTTCACCACGCCCTATGCCAACCATGACGAAGCCAACCATGCCCCCAATGAAAACCTGGAGGTGGAGCGCTTCATCGCCGGCATTCGCACCGGCGCTGCTGTGCTGGCCTATCTGGGTGAAGAGAGATGAGTCGTGTTGCGGCAACCTTTTACCGAGTAATGTCGTCCTGTAAGAAGCAATAGAAAAGAACGAGAATCTCGAAAGGAGCCGTCATGTTACGCTTAGGCATCATCGGATATGGCCGCCGCATTTCAAATATGGCCAAAGGACTGGATATCTTCGATATCCCCTACAAGGTAACGGCAGTCGCCGACCCGCGCAGTGACCGCATCCAGGCGAACAACGATCCCTTCCTCGCCGATGCCCGTTTCTACAACACAGCCGAAGAACTGCTGGCCGGGGCCGACGAACTGGACGGCATAATGATCGGGACCCGCTGCAATCTGCACACGGAAATGGCCATCAAAGTCGCGCCCACGCAGCTCCCGCTCTTCCTGGAAAAGCCGGTCTCGATCACCTTCGATGAGGTGCGCCGCCTGCACGCGGCCTATAAGGATCACAGTGCGCCCACCGTCGTATCTTTTCCCCTGCGACTCAGCCCGGTCGCCCAGAAGGTGCGCGAAATCATCGAATCGGACCAGGTTGGCAGCATCGAGCAGGTGGTCGCGTTCAACGATGTCGGCTACGGCAGCGTCTACTTCAGGAGCTGGTACCGGAACTACGAGATGGATGGCGGGCTGTGGCTGCAGAAGTTCACGCACGACGTCGACTATATCAACTATCTGCTCGACGCCAGCCCGCGCTGGGTGAGCGCGATGAACTCCCGCCGCGTCTACGGCGGCGACAAGCCTTGGGACCTGCAATGCAAGGACTGCCCGGAGCAGGAGACGTGCCCGGAAAGCCCGTTCGTGCGTTTCCGCAGCGGCTTTGAAGGCGGTCGCGTCCGCTTTGCCGAGGAGCAGGTCTATCGCGACGACCAGTTCTGTGTCTTCTCCGAGGATCACAAGTTGCAGGACAATGGCACCTGCATGTTGGAATACGAAAACGGCGTCCAGGCCAGCTACACGCAGAACTTCTTCACCCGCTATCGCGGCGCCCGCCGCGGCGCCCGCCTCTACGGCTATCGCGGCATTATTGAGTTCAACTGGAACGAGAACTATATCAAGATCTTCAGCCACACTTCGCCGGTGGTCGAGACCATCGACTTCAGCGGTGACATGCCCCACTTCGGCGGCGACCGCGAGCTGAGCTTCGACTTTCTGATGGCGATGCGCGACGGGCGGCCCTCACGCAGCCCGATAGACGCTGGCATCCTCAGCGCCCTGACCTGCCTGTGGGCCCGTGAATCGGCCAACAACAGGCAAGGCTACGAGGTGGTCATGCCGGAAGCGGAAGCGGAGGCGGTGGCTAGCGGGTAGAGCGAACTCCTTACAGCAGGTCAGATCAGAAGAAGGAGCAGCCCAACGAGGCCGATCAGGCCGGAGATGTGGTCGATCTGGAGGATGAACCAGAGCGCGAGGCCGTGTACGGCGATGCGCGCGGCCCACACGCCCCAGCGGTGTGGCGCCGCGGCCAGCGCCGTGATAAGCACGAACCACAGGTAGGGAGTCAGCTGACCCCACGCCATGCCGGTGCGCAGGAATTCCCATCCCGCCCAGACAAGTGAAATCGCCCGCAGTCCCGTCGCCGCGCCGGCCCGGGGGTAGGCGGCCGCAAAGTGCGCCAGCCACGTCCACGGCGCGGCGTAGGGCGCGCCGATGAACCAGCAGGCGCCGACCGCGATCAGCCACTCCAGCGTGCCCGCGATCAGCGGCGCGACCGACATCTGACAGAAGAGGCCCCAGCCGCGGTCCTGCTGTAACAGAGTCCTATAAGTAGCCACGCATCTCCTCCAGGGCTTCGTCGCCGAGCGATTTGGCGGCGCTTGCCATGTAGGCCAACTGCTCCGAGACCAGCGACGAAAAGGCGAAGAAGAGGTTGAAGGCCCGCAGCGGCGTGGTCATGTAGAAGCTGGCGTCGGTCGCCATGTCGAAGATCTGGGACGGCCAGTAGAGCGCGATCAGGAAGGACATGCCCGACCACTCCTTGGCC
>DAOUHY010000107.1:0-2317 GCA_034428435.1 Caldilineaceae bacterium
GCCCGCCGCCGGCAGTCATCGCCGACAGTTGCAGAAAACTACGTCGAGTGAAACGCTTGTTCATCTTCTCCTCCTGAAATGTGTTCAGAGTCTCCAATATCTTCATGTGATGGCATTCCATTGGTGGCCCTTAGGTCGAGCCCTGGTCGCCACTCTCATGTCTGGTCGGTGCGTTATCAGGGCGCTGCCGGGTCTCACAATCCTGCTCTCTTGAATACGGATGCGGCAGCCCCAATCAGTCCCGAATCCGCCCCCATTGCCGCCGCGTGAATGGGCAAACCGCGGCTGCTCTCAGCCCAAATGTGTGCCCGTGTTGAGTCGACGAAGCTGTCCCAGTATTGCTCCCCTGACGATCCAAGCCCGCCGCCAACCACGATCGCCTCTGGGTCCATCACGTTGACGAGAAACCCAACACTGTTGCCGAGCGCTTCACCCGCGCTACGGACAACACGAACAGCTGCCTCGTCTCCCTGCGCCGCTGCTGCCGTTACATCCTCGCCCATTCTCGCTGCTCCTGAACTGTACCGATTATATCTCGCTACCAGAGCAGGGCCGCTGGCAATCTCTTCCAGAATGGGATTAACTTCTGTGCCGCAAGCATCGCATTCCACGGTGAACGGACTGCTGGCCATGACCAAGGCATTGCCGCGAGCTCCTGCGAACGGGCGACCATCCTGGACCATTGTACTCGAAATACCCGTTCCCACCGTTACATAGACAAACAGCCTGTACGAACGCCCAGCGCCAAACATCGCCTCTGCCAGGGCACCCGCCCGAACGTCCGACTCGACAGCTGCCGGAGCAAGACGGGAGAACGCCGCCTGAACTGAAATATCCTGCCAGGCGAGTGAGTGCGTACTGGTAATGTTCCCTTCCGGATCAACCAACTCAGGCACGCCTACGCCGATGCCCAGGATCCGCAACCTCCTCTCCTCTGCGTGCTCCATCAACGACTCAGCCAGGGCAATCGCATCGTTGAGGACTGCCTGTCCATCTCGCGACGCCAATGTGGGAATGGTCCGCCGGGCGAGAACAACGCCATACGGGAAGGCGACAAGCCCGGCCGCGATCTTGGTACCGCCAACATCCAGGCCAATTGCATAGGCAGTCCGCTTACGGTTCTCTGCCATTCGAGAACACTTCCGGAACGTCCGGTGAATACCTGGGCGCGATGCCGCACAGAAATGTGACAGGCGCGCCCGACATGTTGTAGTACTGATGCGACGTCCCCTCCGGGACGAAAAAGCCATCACCTGGCTTGAGCTCAAACCAGCGCGGCCCGTCGTTTTCCGGAACGCGCACGTTCAAATCTCCCTCCAGCAGATATAGACCCTCATCGCCGGCGTGCACCTCGATATCGCTGCGCTGCCCCGCCAGCAACTGCATCTTCCCAACCGTCAGATGCTCTGTCGCCGCCAGAATTCCCACCAGCAACTGTTGCTCCGCCCCCTCCAGCCGCCAAAGCAGGTCCCCATCGCGTACCGGCCGGATCGTGAAATCCTCCGTAGCTTGCGCTTGTGCTCTCGGCCAGCGGCCAAGCCACTGGTCCTGAGAATACTTTGGCGACGTTAGATTCGGCTTCGTCTGCGCGTATGACCCCGATGTGCCCTGAGAAGGCGGCGGCGCGAAGAACTCGATCACGCGCAGCGGTTCAGCGCTGAAGTTGAAGGCGTGATGCCACGTGTCGCGGCGAAAAAAGGCCGCTTCTCCCTGCCCCACGCGATGCACTTCACCTGTCTCCGGATTGCTCAGCACCATCACCCCGCTGAGCACGTACAACACCTCGTCCGCCGCGAAGATGGTACGGTAGTTGTCTGAGTGTCGAAACGCCCCGCCGGGAGGAAGGCCGAAAACCAACTGATGGATCTTACTGCTCGAGACGTATATCCAGTCGGCCACCTCCCCCGAATCCTCGTCGCCCCATAAGTGACGCGTCACCGTTTCATAGGGGATATGCGCCGGGCCGTCGAATGTAGGACGCGGCGAGGCCGAATAGCTCATCAGCGCTGCGTCCAGTCGTGGACAAGGTGCTCCGCTATTTCCTCTTCCTCCTCTTCCTCGAAAGTAGGCGGCGTGAATGTACTCCCGAGCTCCTTGGACTGCCCGTCGCGGCCAGACTCCTGCGCCTTGAGCATGATCTCCAACACATGGTAGGCGTGCTCCGGCTGTACAATCGGCGTCGTGCCCTCTTGTATGCACTCAATCAAATGACGTATGCCGTCCGTCCACGTCCAGCTCCGGTCCGTGCCTTCATGAATCTGCCACGCGCCGACGTCGTTGCGCCACAGTTCATATCCAGTTGGCGCCCAGTCGTCGC
>DAOUHY010000108.1:0-1502 GCA_034428435.1 Caldilineaceae bacterium
CCTTTCTGGCCTCGGCCTACGCCAGCCGCGGCATCAAGGTACGCTTCACCTCCGGCACCGGCTCGGAGGCGCTGATGGGCTACGCCGAGCAGTGTTCGATGCTCTATCTGGAGGCCCGCTGTCTGCTCATCACGAAGGGGGCAGGCAGCCAGGGCGTGCAGAACGGCTCCATCTCCTGCATCGCGCTGCCGGAAGCGCTGCCCGGCGGCGTGCGCGGCGTGCTGGCCGAGAACCTGCTGGCGTCGATGCTGGGCCTGGAATGCGCGTCCGGCAACGACGCGCTGGCCTCCCACTCGGCGCTGCGCAAGACGGCCAAGCTGATGCTGCAGATGATCCCCGGTACCGATTTCATCTGCTCCGGCTACAGCGCCATCCCCAAACAGGACAACATGTTCGGCGGCGGCAACTTCGACGCCGAGGACTTCGATGACTGGACCGTCATCCAACGCGACATGCAGGTCAACGGCGGCATCCGACCGGTAAAGGAGGCCGATGCCATCGCAGCCCGCCGCGAGGCCGCGCAGGCGCTGCAGGCGATCTACGCGGAGCTGGATTTCCCGCCGATCGGCGACGAGGAGGTGGAGGCGGCCGCGCTCGCCCACAGCAGCGAGGATATGCCGGAGCGCGACATGGTGGCAGATCTGGCCGCGGCCGACCGCTTCCTGGAGGGCACGGCCAATCTGTCAGACGTCGTACGCGCGCTGCACCGCAGCGGCTTTGAACAGGCGGCCGCCAATCTGCTCGAGATGGGCCGTCAGCGGGTGGCGGGGGACTACCTGCAACCTTCGGCGATCTTTAGCGACGGTTTCAACGTGATCAGCGCCATCAACGACAACAACGACTACACCGGGCCCGGCACGGGCTACCGCCTCGAAGGGGAGACCTGGGACGCGCTGCAGCGCATTCCCCAGCAGAAATCGCCGCGCGACTTTATCGACGCGCAGGTGGGGGAGCCGCTGCCCAACCTGGCCGAGATCAGCACGGCCAAGGTGGGCGCGTCCGCCAACGAGATCGTCGTCGCGGTGGGGCCGGCCTATGGGACTTCGCTGGTGAAGACGATCGGCGAGCTGGACCATGAGGAGGTGCTGGAAGCGCTGCTCACCGGTGTGGCGGAGGAAGAGTTCTACGGCCGCGTCGTACGGGTCTATCACAGCGCCGACTGTGCTGCCATCGGCCACGCGGGCGCGCGTCTGAGCGGGTCCGGCATTGCCGTCGGCCTGCAGAGCCGCGGCACGACCGTCATCCAGAAACGCGGGCTGGCGCCGCTCAACAACCTGGAGCTGTTCCCGCAGTCGCCCAGCCTGACGCTGGAGATCTACCAGGCGATCGGGCGCAACGCGGCCCGCTATGCCAAGGGGCTCAGCCCCCTGCCGGTCGGCGTCAAGGTCGACAACGGCGCGCGGCTGCGGCTGATCGTCAAGACGGCCCTGCTGCACCGCCGGGAGATCGATGACATACAGGAGAAGGCGCCCCAGGAGCTTTACTTCCGCTGGGAACCGGAT
>DAOUHY010000109.1:0-2483 GCA_034428435.1 Caldilineaceae bacterium
GCTTTCTCGGTCTATTCGCTTTAGTTGCTCTCGGTCCAGCTGTTCCAGTTTGCTCATGTTTCTTACTTTACATCATCCAAGAGCAATCGCACATTGGCTCTTTTCCGGTACACAGGCTTAGTAGTTACCTAAAAACTAAAAACTGCCTACTAAAAACTGTCCTCATACACCGCCAATATCGCTGCCAAACTCCGCCTGCCCTCACTCCCGTCAATCACAGGGTCCTCCCCGCGTCCGATGCCGGCGATGAAATCCTTGAGGATAGCGATATGGCCGCTGGTCGAAATGCCGCGCGGGTCGCCCGCCATGCCCGGGTCCACCTGCTCCGTCGCCACCGGCCACGGCTCAACCGTCTCCTTGGCCGGATCGGCCAGCCCCCAGCGCAGCACCGACTCCCCCTCGATCTGGATGCCGCCGTTCGTCCCGTACACCTCCAGCCTGTGCGGGAATCCCGGTTCCGTCGCCACCGTCGCCGTGATAGTCGCCACCGCGCCGTTGCCAAAGCGCAGCACCGCGCCCGCCGTGTCTTCGATCTCAACCGAGCGATGCCGCGAATCGGCAAACGCATGCACGTCAACCGGGTCGCCCAGGAACCAGAGCAGCAGATCGACAATGTGAATGCCCTGGTTCATCAGCACGCCGCCGCCGTCCATCTCCCACGTACCCCGCCATTCCGCCTGGGCGTAGTAGGGCTCATCGCGGAAATAGGGCATCGTCACCACGCCCAGCGTGATTTCGCCCAGGTCGCCGCCGTGAATGGCGTCGTGAACGCGGCGAAAGAGCGGCTCCGCCCTTCGCTGCAGACAGACGCCCAGCTGCACGCCGTTCTCGCGGCAGGCCGCGATCATCGCGTCGGCGTCGGCCAGCGAGAGCGCCATCGGCTTTTCCACCAGCACGTGCTTGCCGCTCGATGCGGCCGCGATCGCCTGCTGCGCATGGTGACCGCTCGGCGTGCAGATGCAGACGGCATCGACCGCCGGGTCTGCCAGCAGATCTTCATAGGAACGGGCCGGCGCGCCGAAACGCTCGGAAATCTCCTCGTAACGGGCCGGGCTGTAGTGCCCGACCCCCACCAGGCGCGCGCCCAGATCGGCGCACTCCTGGATCGCATTCAGATGGTACTCCGCCACCATCCCCGCGCCGAGGATGGCAAAACCCAGTTCGTTTTGTGTCATTTCGTCTCTTCCCACATGCGGCGCAGATACTCCCCGGCGGGGGCTGCCTGGGCGGCCAGGTCATCCCATCGGCACTCGATCGAGATGCGTCCGCTGTAGCCGCCCTCATGCAGGCGGCGGAAAAACTCCTCGTACGGGTAACTGCCTTCACCGGGCGCAACGCGCTGCGTGTCCGCGACATGCACGTGCTCGATCCATGCGGCGCAGGTGGTGATGTTTTCCAGCGGTTCGTCGTCCTCCATCATGTGGTACAGATCGGCCAGCAGGCGCACGCGCAGATGCGCGGTCTCCCGCGCCAGCTCCATGCCCTCGGCGACGCTGGTGATAATGTTCGAATCGCGCGAATTCAGCGGCTCGATGACGATGGTCACGCCGTTGCGCACGGCCACGTTCCCGGCCAGCCGCAGGAAGCGCACCAGCTGCATGAACGCCTCCTCCTTGTCGAAGCCGTCCGGCACATTGCGCGCGCCGCCGCTGCCGAAGACGATCTTTTCGCCGCCCACCGCGGCCACGCGGCCCATGGCGGCCTCCAGATAGCTCTCCACCTGCTCCCAATTTACATTCGGCCCCGTGACAGGTACCTCCGCGGGCACAAAGACGTTAAAGACCGGTGTCGGCAGCGGCGCGCTGTCGAACGGCGCCCGGATCGCGTCGAAATTCGGGTCCAGCGGCGACAGCGACCGCACCGTCGGCTCCACGAAATCGAAGCCGGCCGCATGCGCGATGCCCGCGTCGGCAATCGGTAGACAGATTCCAAATTGCATGGGTGGTGTACTCCAGGGGGCGGCAAATATCAGGATTTTTTGCTGTGTGACACAGCATGAACTGTATTCTATAATAGGATTCTCACAGGCGCTATATTTTCCGGGGTTCATTGGCTTTGGAATCTCACTTTCGAATTGACCTGTCCGCCGCCACTGCCAGGAACGTGAAAGGAGGGATTTAAGGCAAAGTAATACACTTCTGTACTCTCAATGCACAACCCAAGGGGGAATGACCGATGACCAGCAAGTCAAGCAGACGCAGTTTTCTCAAAGTGTCTGGTAGCGTCGTAGCGGGCGCAGCCGTGGCCGGATGTGTGGCCCCCGTTGCGCCAACGACGATGGATTCTGCAGGCCCTACCTCCGAACGCGTCGCCCTGCGCTTCCTCAACAAGTGGGGCTCCGGCGTGCGCCGTGAGCTGATGAACGGCTTTCTCGACAATTGGGCCGAACAGAACCCCGATATCGGCATCATCTTCGAACCCGTCGCCGACTTCGACCGCCGCATGCCCATCCTCGTCGCCGCTGGTGAGTGGGGCGACATCAT
>DAOUHY010000110.1:0-16577 GCA_034428435.1 Caldilineaceae bacterium
GCTTGGTCTGGCAGTGCGGGCAATCCGCCAGCTTATGCAAGATGACATGGTCCGGTTCCGCCACCTGCATCAACGTGCGTCCTTTGTGCCCTCGCTGTCCACCGCGCGGCCGTTGCCCAGCGCGACGCAAACTCTTGCGCTTGCCTTTCTTCGGACCATCGCTGCTGGGCGGCTTGCTACTGTTGTGACTGTCTTTCGCCAGTTGATCCTGCAACTGCCGAATCAATTCCTGTTGCTCAGTCAACTGCTGCTGCAGGATCAGGATTACACCGATCAGGCTCTCCTGGTCTAATTGCTTCAATTGCTCTCGGTCCAGCTGTTCCAGTTTGCTCATGTTTCTTACTCTACATCATCCAAGAGCAATCACACATTAGCTCTTTCTCGTTACATAGGCTTAGTAGTTACTGCCAAGATTATAATTTGACAGAGCGCAGCTCCTAAATTGAACAGGGTCTTCCCAACTGGGCAGATACACACACCGTTCGGCGTGTGCCGGATTCTGGATGTGTTTCAGTCGGTGCGGGAGGCGTAAGTTTGGGTGGGGGCGTTGGGTGGGATTCTGTCAGAAGGGGAGTATGGGTGCCAGGGTTCGGTCGGCAACGAGGACCAGGAATATGAGGGCCAGGTAGAGCATGGAGTATTTGTAGAGGTCGAGGGCATCATTGCGGCCTACTTCGTGCCCCACTTTGACCTGGCGATGGAGCTTGACCACTTTTCGAAACAACAGAAGATTCAGCAGGACGGCAACCCCGGAGTAGAGCCAGCCGGCCTCGTTTATGGCGAAGGGGGCGAGGGAGGCGAGTGCTGTGAGGGCGGCGTAGATGAGCATCTGCTGCACTGTGCGTTTGCTGCCGAGGACGGCGGGGGCCATGGGGATGCCTACGGCCTGGTATTGATCTTTGACGAGGAAGGCGAGCGCCCAGAAGTGTACGGGTGTCCAGAGGAAGATGAGGGCGAAGAGCAGGCCGGCCATCCAGTCGAGGCCATTGGTGACGGCGGCCCATCCCAGGAGGGGCATGACGGATCCGGCGGCGCCGCCGATGACGATGTTCTGCCAGGTGGTGCGTTTGAGCCAGGCGGTGTAGACGATGACGTAGTAGAGCAGGCCGAACCAGGCCAGGAGGGCGGTCAGCAGGTTGGCGGTGAGCCAGAGGACGAGGAAGGCGCCGAGGCTGAGCAAGAGCCCGAATATGATGGCGTTGCGCACGCTGATGACGCCGGTCACGAGGGGGCGTTTGGCGGTGCGGCGCATTTGGCCGTCTATGTCGCGGTCGAGCACCATGTTGAAGACGCCGGCGCCGCCGGTGGCCATGTATCCGCCGACGAGGACGCCGAGGAGAGGGAGCCAGTGGGGCAGGCCGCGGGCGGCGATGAACATGGGGCAGACCGCGGTGAAGAGGAGGAGGGAGATAACTTTGGGTTTGGTCAGGGTCAGGTAGTCGCGCCAGGTGGCGGCGGGCAGACGGGAGGCGGTATTGATCACAGTGGCTGGACCTCTTTGGTTTGCCAGGGCATGGATGGTGCGAAGCTGCCGGCGCCGGGCGCGCTGAGGGTCAGCCAGCCGACGACGGACCAGAGGGCAAAGGCGGCCACGGCGAGCGCGAGGTGGAGTATCTGGAGCGGAATCGGACCGAGCATAGCCAGATTTACTGTCCCTACAAGCAGTTGTAGCAGATAGACCAGAAGAAGCATTTTGCGGAATGGCCGGGCCTGCGGCGCGCGTTTGAACCAGCCGGTCAGGGCGTAGCTTACCCAAAGGTAGACGCCGACGCCGATTCCGAGGAACGGATGCAGTATGCGCAGGCGAATGAGCGGATGGGAAGCGGCGCTGAAGTCCTCTCTCAGTCCCTCTTGCAAGGATTCGGGCGGAAACATGGTGTTGCCCATGGCAGAGATGCCGCCTGAAAACATAAGAAACATCATCCCCAACATGCCGACAGCAAACAGAATGTTGAGCCCGGTCTGGCCTGTCCAGGCGGGCGGCCAGGTGTGACCGGGATAGGCGTATACGGTGGTGAGCGCGAGGGCGCCGACGAGGAACAAGGAGTTGAGCAGGTGGAATGCGACGAGGAGGCCGCGGGCGACGGATACGTTGTCGCCGGTGAGTCCGGTGAGGACGGTGACGGCGCCGATGAGAGCTTCGATCAGGAGGAAAACGGCTGAGGCGATGGCGAAGGGCAGGAAGCCGGGCAGGTCATGACGGAGGCGGATGGCTTTGACGAGCAGCCAAACTCCCACGATGAGGGCAACACCGGAGAGGGCGCGGTGGGAGAATTCCATCCAGGTGGCGAGTCCGTGGTCGAGGGGGAGGATTTCGCCTTGGCAGCGGGGCCAGTCGCGGCCGCAGCCGGCGCCGGAGCCGGTGGCTCGGACGAGGGCGCCCTGGAGGATGACGATTGTGTTGATGGATAGGGTTGTCCAGGCGAGGTGGGGGGGTTTCATTGGGGTGGGATTGGCTCGGATTGCACAGGTGTTGTCCGGGTAAAGCGCAAATTGCTTCCATGATGCCATAGGATTGGGGGTGGGTGCTAAATTTGGTGCGGGGGGTGAGGGGGTCTGGGGGCTGGTGGGAGAGGAGAATGGGTGGGGGGAATAGGAGGTTATGCCGTATTCGCGATGGGTCGTTGCGGATTGCGGAACAGATAGCATGTGAGCAAGACGATTCTCAGAAGTGAGATTTGTTAAGAAACGTGCACGGCCCGTTCGCGCTCGTACTTCGAAGCTTCTTCTTCCCTCTTCCTCATGATTTCAATTCCTCTGCTAGCCAATTCTTGGATGCGGTTGTCGGCTTCCTCCAAGTCTTGTGGAGCCTGAAACGCAATACGCCATTCCGCCCACATACTGCTCTCACTACCAATCCACCCTTGTTCTTCTGTGGAATCTGCTGCACGTACTACATCTTCAACTGATTTTCCAGCATCTAAGGCAAGGAGCGCTTTCATCCACCAGAGTCGATCCGGCTTTCCCATCAGCGGCGCGAGGTGATACTTGGCTAGTACTGTAGAGTCTAGTAATTCCTGATAAAGTTCCAAGTCTTGACCGACCAGATTCCGAACAATCTCGTTGACTGTCCAATTCCATTTAGAAGGAATCGCCCTCAACATCTTACGCCGCTGCTGAAGCTCCATCGCAGGTATCACTGACTCTGCCGCGATGTCTCTCGCCCGATAATTATCCCCAACATGCCTTTGACAGAGTATAGTGAGCAACCACTCTTCAGCAAGACCGCTGTCGCCAGCAAGGATTTTCTGAAGTCTATAGCCATAGATTTCATTTCCATTAAGGATTGAATCATCGTTCACTGTACGAAGAATCGCTTGCCTCCACAAGCTCTGATCCGCCGATTCTATTTTTCCTTTGGGCTCTGCGTAGAAACAGCCAGTCGCAGCGGCGGCCGCTACCCCAGGGTGGTCGTCCGTGCTCATCAGTGTCTCTAGAGTTGTCCTAGGGACTCTGCCTAAAGAGCACAAGTCATGAATGAGTGGAATGAAATCCCCCACGAGCCCAAGTGCGGATACGATCAATTCTGGTGGAGGTTCAGGCAAGGTCAAGGTGATGGAGATTCCGATATCCTGATACGCTCCATCGGTTAGGCAGTGGCCTATTATAGAATGCCAGCCCTGATGGTTGTCGGTGGCGGCCCTGACTAAGAAAGGGCGGAGCCATTCGCTTGGCAGCTTTCGTTGAATGAAGGCTTCAGCTGTCTTAACCGGATTTTCCGCTGTATCGGCTAACATACTGCATACCTGTACTGCAGTCCTGCTACTTCCTGGATCAATTTCTGCTAAGCGAGCCTCATACTGAAGTTTGACCAACGTATCGGCGATTTCTTCACTTGGCCGATCCCTCACCGCCAGTTGTTTCGCCGCGGTATCAACTAGCTCTTGCTCCTCTCCGGCCTTTAAGATTCGCATAGGATAGAAGGCTTCGAATACAGGGTCCAAAACCAAATCTATCTCCAAACTCATGTTTGGACCTACTGTTTCGATGCACCTTCGAAGCTGATTCTGAAGACCCGGACGGTCACGAGTGCACTGGGCGAGATCAATCAGAACTCGCTCGACAAAATTTCGCGTGAGATCCAAAGTTTTCTCAGAACTAGCAGGATTCAACCGTCCGAGGCGCAGCCAGTCATTAAGGAGAGTGAAAATTTCATTGCAGGGGAATTCTCCGCTCTCGTCTAAGACTTCTTTCACTGTAGGCCAAAAGAGAATGATTTCATCCAAGGCTTGACTCGAGAGCCTTCCTTCGATTCTAGTTACCGTCCGCCCTGAGCCCGGATCAGTGGTCAAATACTCAAAGCTGGGCTTGAGAGCAACACATAGAGCGCGAATAGCTGTCCTGGCATCTCGAGAGTGCTTCCACCATCGGTGAGCAGTCCGTACCAGCGTCGATCTCTCGTACAACCCATTTCGGTCTGAGCGGTGAGCGTCATCAATCCACCTTGAAAGAATTCTGATAGGATCCTTGTAACCGTGTCCCCACGCTTCTCCTGCCCTGTCGAGAATCTGGGTGATCGCCATCTCTGGCACATGCCTTAGACCAGGATTGGCAGTCTCCTCTTCTAGCAGAAGACCCGGAAACCTAGAAATCACATACTCACATTCATCAGGCCCTAGCCAAGCGTATTCGACCCAAAGATGTGTGGAAAACGGTCGCACGGAATAGGCCCATTCAACATAGGATAGTAGATCAGGAATCGAAGCCCCTCTAGATACTGCCCAAATCATTGTTGAAGTTGCGTTGGCTGGACTCTCAACGATATCAAGGAGTGGGACTAAATCTAACGAACCTGGCCCCTGGAAAAAGACATCTCGAACCAAGACCCAACGCATTGGAGCCGGCTCAACTGAGAGCACCTGTTTTCCTCTCTCCCGAATAACTCCAGCCTTAGCCAAGGCGGCAAGTTTACTGCTGATTTCAAGTTTGGAAAGACCAAGAAACTCAGCCACCCGAGACTGATTGACGCCCTCGTCGCCCCCTAAGGCGAAAGGTGCCAGGAACCGCTTTACGTCAACATTTAATGTTTTGCTCAGTTGCGAGGAGAGTTGATCAACTAGCCCTTCGCCGCTAACTACTCTCTGGATATTGTCTTTCATACATAAGTCTACAAGCGTCGCGGCGAGTCCCGGTCGGCCGGCCGCCTGCTCCCGAATGATTGCAATTAGCTGTTCCGGCCCTTCAAGGCCAAACGACTTGATGATTCTTACCATTGTGTCTGCGTCAATTAGATCCAAATGGCGGACATCCTGGTCAGCAAGTAGCATGGCACTTTGGACGACATCAACATCTGATGTCCAGCATGTCGCAACGATACGAACGTCCTCGGCGCCAATTTCCCTCCTGAGTTGATCAAAGGATCCAATCAGGTCCGGACTGACATGTGCGTCATCAATAATTACCGCGGGCGGCTGCAACTCGCGGATGTCATTAGCTATTTGCTCTCGATCCTCATCGACGAGAAATAGTGCATGTCCTTCATTCGCCAAAGACTGCACGAGAAAAGTCTTGCCCGATCCTGGACCGCCAACCAAGAGACAATCATCTTGACAACTCTTCAACCATTCAATCTCGGTGTCGCGCCCGAAGACTTGATCTCCAAGGCTAGGTCGCTCTGTTTTTGGAAACACACTCAGTGCGCGTGGTCTCCCAGTCAATCCAAGGAGACGTTTGCACCAATGAGGATTGTGATACAGGCGATAAGCGAACCACTCCCTAGGATAGGCTTGTATGATGGTGACATTAGATTCCCTAGCACTCTTGTACAGATTTCGACGTTTTTGGGGAGTTATATCCCGTGAAGTGGCGAATATCACTCTGTCGGCCTTCCATCCCTTACGCCGCGCCTGCTTCACATTCTCTTTGAGATTCCCTACTAGATCCTCACCAATTGTGGAGAGCAGAGGAAAGGGTTCCCCTTTGCCATCCCCCACTGCTCCGTCAAAACCGTCGTCCTGCCCCCCTATGACGGGAACTACAGGCCATCCATCCTGTCTTACTAGCTCAACAACGCAAGCCTCAAATACCACGTGATCCAAGTGACCACCAAGCGCGTCCAAGATCTTGTCATAATGAGGATCGAGAGTCACTTTTTTTGGCATTCGCCTACTCCCTCTCAAAGCCGCTGTCGCTGAACTTCAGGGTGCGACTGTTTTCGTTGACGATGCGGACTACGTCGTCGGGGGCGCCGTCGGGGATTTCGGCTTCGATTTCCAGTGTCAGCCGCACTTGGGCGCCGGTGAGGCCGGATAGATGGGAGATCACTTCATCGGCGATCTGGCTGGCGTCGCGGCCGGCACGGGTTGGGTCCAGGTGGACTGAGCCGTGGTAGCGCTTGGCCTTGGCCGGAGGGGGTGGCAGCGGTGGAGTTATCGGAGGGAGATCGGTCTCCGGACGGGGAACTGTCGGATCGTCTGGAGCCGGAGGCGGTGGGTCGACGACAGTCTCGGCGTCCATTTGGTGCTGTGCAACTTCCGGCTTTACCAACAGACCGGCAGAGGTCTCATTGATGAAGAGGGCCTGCCCGGCGCGTAGACCGGGATAGCGTTCCTTGTCTTCGTCGTACCCGTCGCCAAAGGCAAACGAGTCCTGTGTCCAGGTGAGCAGCGAGACGCCGTCGGTTATGGCGCCGAGCAGGACGTTGGGTTGCTGCAGGCGCGGCAGATAGATGTAGCGGGCGAAGTCGTCTACCAGCTGGCGCACGGCAACGTGATCCCCGCGCCAGAGGGGTACGCGGTCCAACTCCATGCGGAGTCGCGTGCCGGCCATGGATGTTACGAGCATTTCGTCGTTGAGGAGGCGGCGGCTGGCCTGCTGTGCGAGGGGGCCTGAACCGCGCAGGCGGATCTTTTGCCACTCGACGGGCGCGTGGGGTGTCTTTTGGCTGGGTACGAGAAGCCATTGGAAGGTCTCGCCGATGCGGGCGTTGACGGTGCCGTCGGCTGATTCGGCCTGCTGTTCGGCCTGGCGTACCTGGTGCGGCGGCAGGTCGAGCGATTCGCGGTCGTCGAGAATCGAGCGCCAGGCGAGGTAGCGTCTGGCAGCCTGGTCGAGGTCCTGATGCCGGGCTTCGTCGGGGGCCAGGAAGAGCAGCGCGTTGCGGAAGAGGCGCGGCAAGCTGCCCCTGGACTCGAGGATGGCGCTGGCGGCGTCGAGCGCGGGGCTGGCCTCGGTCCCGCTGGTGTGGGTGGCCTGGACGCCGAGCACGACCAGCCCTACTTCCATGTCATCCTGAACGTCCTGACCGGAATCGGGGAAGAGGTGAAGGCGCTTGAATTCGCCTTTGGATTTCAGATCGTCGCGCAGCCGCCTTTCGATTTCACGTTCCACCTTGTGGGGGTCGCGGCGCAACTCTTCGGCGCGATCGGCGGCGAGGTTGATCACGGTGGGCTGGGTTGAATACCAGTAGCGGGTGCCGTCGCGGTAGAGGTAGGTGGCGCTGTCGGCGAGGCGGCGGAGGGCATCGCCGAAGTCGGAGACGCTTTCGCCGGGCATGGCGCAGCCGAGCTTGATGCGGCGCTCTTCCAGTCCCTGGTTGGCGGCGGCCTGCATGGGCGCGGAGCCGAGGAAGACGGTGCGGGCGACGCGGCGGCAGGCGTTGTGGCGGCCGAGATTGGTGATGGTTCCGTCCAGCTGGACGGGTCGCGAACCGGGGCCGTCGATGTCGCGTTCGACTACGGGCGCCCAGGTGGGCGGCAAATAGTGGGTCATTTCAGACTGCACGCGGCCATCGTCCAAGGGGATGCTGGCGGGCAAAATTAGGGGATTGCGATCACCGGACTCCCACAGGGAATGGATCACGGCGGCCAAGAGACGGAGCACACCGCGTGTGCGTTGGAAGGTGGGTAAGGTCGACCAGTCGGTGTAGAGACGTTCGAAGACCTCGAGGTGGATCGGGTAGGCCTCGCGCATCCGCTTTTCATAGTCGGTTTCTTTGGTCTCGGCAGGAAACTCTTCTGCTTTGGCGCGGTAAAGATCGAGAAAGGCCCTCACCACGTTGTCGCGGGTGGTGTAGCCGTTACTCGAGATCGGCTGGAAGAGGCGGCGGCGGACGATTTCGAAGCTCTCGTCGGCGCTGGCGGGACGCCAGGAGGAGTCGACGCGGCCGATCACATTGCCGAGGCGGGCGAGGGCTTCGCGCCCGCGCAGGCCGCCGACCTCGATGTCGTCGGTTGCGGTGCGGTCGCTGGGCCGGTCGGAGGCGGGCAGGCTGATGACGAGGAGGCAGTTGGGCGGCAGTTTGGCCGATTCGGAGAGGGCCTGGGCGAAGGTGAACTGGGTCTCGAAGGAGCCGGCGGGCAGGTCGCTTTCGTCGTGGAGCTGGCGGGCGTAGGCGACCCACTCGTCGATGAGGATGAGGGCGGGGCCGTAGTCGGTGAGCAGCTGGCGGAGGGTGTCGCCGGGGTTGGTGGCTTTTTCGTCGTCGGCGCGTACGCGTTCGAAGGCGGCGCGGGCCTCGTCCAGACCGCCGGCGGCGTGGCCCAGTTGCCAGGCAAGCTCGCCCCAGAGCGTGCGTACCTCGGTGCCGTCGGGCTTGATGACGGGGTTGCCGGGGGAGATGCGGTTGCCTACGAGCACGACGCGGTTGACATGCGGCAGCTCGTTCACTGCGGCGGTTTGCATGATGTCGTCGATGCCATCCAACTCGCCGGGCTGGGCGCCGGAGAAGAGGTGATAGAGGGCGAGCATGGAGTGGGTCTTGCCGCCGCCGAAGTTGGTCTGCAGCTGGACGACGGGCTCGCCGCCCTGGCCGCTGAGGCGGCGCAGTCCGTTTGCGAGGAGGCCGCTCAGGCTTTGGGTCAGGTAGGTGCGGCGGAAGAATTCGGTTGGGTTGCGGTACTCGGGGGAGCCTTGGCCGAGGTGCACCTGCCAGAGGTCGGCAGCGAACTCGGCCTGCTGGTAGTGGCCGCTGGCGACATCGCGGTGGGGGTTGACTACTTCGCGCCAGGCGGGGAGGCCGCTGGAGGCGGTCGCGGTGGCGGGGGTTGGGGTGCGGCGACGCTGGCTGCGGGCCTGTTCTTCGAAGCGCAGGCGCTGCAACTCACTTTTCATCTTTTCGACTTGGGGGGCCTGGTTGGAGGAGACTGCGGTCAACAGGCGCTGTGCGGAGTCGAGCATCCGGATTGTATCATCGCCGGAGAACCGTTCCTGGTGCGCCCATGCATTGCGATACTCCCGCAGTTCGCTCACAAGACTGCGTTCCAGGCGGCCCAAGGTCAAAGAGAAGACGTCGTTCCACGACACCCACATCACGCGCAGCAGGTCGGTGACATCCATGTGGTGGAACGGCTTAGTCGGCTCGGTGTGGGAGAAGATGCGTCTCTGGTCATGGGGTCTGTCGAAGATTCGTTCCAGTTCCGTCTTGGCACGTCCCTTATAGCGGGCGACAAACTCGCGCGACACATAGGGTGCCAAGCCTGACTTCAGTATTTCCAGCGCAGTGCCGACGCGTTCTCGATTGGTGGTTGCCATTGAACATTCTCGCTTACGACATTTCTTTGAACAGTTCTCGCAGCCAGTTTACGAAAATTGTGGTGTTTGATGCGGTGGTGTCCAAGTCCCCAGCCCTGATCGACAGGCCCATTGGGCGGGGAGACTCTCTAGTCGCCAGCCAGGCTTGGACTTTGGCGCGCTGGATTTTGCCGGGCGCAAACTTACGATCATCGGGTGGAATGCCGTCGATGAATGCTTGGGCCCGCGGCCAAACCGGATCGCCGGAGGGAATCATGTTGCCGACGAAGTCTTCGAGTTCTCCGGTCGAGTGGTTGTCGGGCATCAGCCAGATGCCGATGCGCAGCCTGCCATCGATGATGGTCCCGCCCGGCTCAGGTTGGGCAGGCAGGTCGGGTAGGTCGAAGTGGTCTTCCTGCCGCAACCTGTTCAGCCTGTCGGTCACGGCTTGCCAGCGAGCCTCCAGGTCGTCATTTGCATCCAGCATGATGCCAAGGACTGTGCGCCCGGGTATGTCGACCTCAACTTCGATGGAGTCGAGCAGCGAATCCTTGCCTTCCTTCTCAACGATTCTGAAATTAGGTGCCAACCCGCTGCGTTTACTGAGTTGTATAACGACGTGTTTGTCATCCGGCCCTTCTACAAGCAGTACTCGGGGGTGCGAGTCGGATTCTTGCATTGCGTTACCTGACTTCGATTCTTTGTTCGGCAGCGATTTTCAGTCTGCGCTCGGAGTAGCGGACGGCGCGCAGGCCGTCTTCTTCCTTTTCGAGGCGTACTAGCACGCCTTCTACGTTCTCATTTTCCACGGCCGCTTGGGCGAAGCCTCGAACGCAATCCCAACTGTGCGTCGTGGCGAAGACTTGCACGTTGTTTTCGTGGGCGGTCCGCAGCATCATTCTCCAAAAGTCTTGCTGAACAGAATAGTGAATGCCGTTCTCTACTTCGTCAATGAGGAGAAAACCGTCGCGACAGTTGGCGAGTGCCAAAGTGATTCCAAACAGGCGCATGGCACCATCTCCCAAGCTGATCAGTGGCACCGGTCGATCCCGATTTCTTAGCTTGGCTATGGCCTGCCGCCCATCCACCTTACTACTAGCTGACTTCGCACCTACCACAGAGACGCGTTCCACTTCCTCTCCATACATCATCTTTAGAGATTCTGCTACTAGGCGTTCACCATCCGTTAGCGCAACTTTCGTCCAATAGGCAGAAAGGGCAAAATTGTCCAACATTCCTGGCCCCACAGAAAAGCATTTGAGGGGCGGCGGCAATTCCTGGTCACGGGTTCTCTCACCAAAACCCAAAGGACCTCTGAGAGCGGCGACCAATTTGTTGTCGCTGGCATCCGAGTATTCCCACATGTCGATTGGGATTTGCAGTGGTATAGAATACCCAAGCTCTTTGTATCTCACAGTCAAAGCTCTGATTCGACCATCCAGCATGCGATATGGAGCCAACCTATCCACTAGAAATGGTTGCTCGTCTGTCAACAATGTTACCGAAATCGTAAGATGTTCTGCGTCATTCTTTGGGCCAATCGAAATCTGTACATCTTCGGAGATGTTTCGGCCATAGAAGAGGGCTGTCCAGTCCGGTTCGGCAACTTCCTCATAATTGTCGTCAACAAGAATTACGCGCTCCTCTCGGTTGTCTAAGAGCACACCGAGAACATTGAAACGACCGCGTGCCGAAAAAATACGAACTGCATCCAGCACCGACGTCTTGCCCGCACCGTTCCGCCCGGCCAGCAAAGTCACCCTCCCTAAGCGCGAGATGGACAGTTTCCTTATGCCGCGGAGATTGTCGACAAATAGATCGGGGAGCAACAGGTCGCTCTCGCTGTGTGTGTCTTCCATATCTTCATTACTCCTGAGGAGCGGGAGACTCGATCACTCCCGGCCTACCGCTCTCGGTAATCGCAAGGAGGGCCTGGATGAACGAGGCGAGCGCGTCGCCATACTGTCCGTCGGACAGATCCAGCAGAAGCTCGCCATTGCGGTCTTCGACCTGAAACTTCGATAGGGCGTCGGCTATGATCTGCTGACGCGGGCCGCTTAGCAACTCCGCACAGTCGATGTCGAATGAGAGGCGCATGTAGGTGTGGGCCTCGTCGGACAGATACCAGCGAGTTCCATTTTGTTTCAGAAGGATCGTCAGGTGATCGCCGTCGTTGAAGCAGAAAGGAGTGACTACCAGGTACCGGCCGGTACCTTCAGCCATGAGCCGCACTTCATCGGAAACCTCCTCCCTGAAATCACGTTCGATTCTTTCAACCGGCATAGCAGTTGTCATTGCGCGCCTTCGTATACTTGTAGTCCGCGACGCCTGAACTCCAGTACAACTGAATCGAGCACGAGGCTGGCCTGCACCTCGGCGCGGATTGCATCGGTTTCGGTAGCCTCAGGCCACTCTCCGGGATTTCTGGCTTCCACGGCCCACTCTGTCAAATCAGCCAATTCAGAATGGTCAGCCTGCAGGATCCAACTGTCCGGCAGCAGATTCCGCAGAACGTTCAGGTCGTGCGTATAAGGAAAGTCAATTTCCTCCAGCACCAGAGCGGCTTTCAGCGCCTTCTCTGCAGCTTGCTGAGAGAGCCAGCAGACGTGACGGGGGGCTGACAAACGGTCCGTCAGCAGGCGCCGGGCGACATCAAGATCCTCCGCGGAGAACTGCAGCCATCGCCTGGCCTCTTGCACGACTACATCAGCTCCGGTCATACACAACCTTCCCCTCGCGCAGCGCGGCGCGGAGGACAGTTCCAACTATGTGACCGCGGCGGGCAATCTCCTCCGGCGTCGTCACGATTGTATCTTTGCTGACCGGCAGGTCGCTCAATGTCCGCCGCATTTCGACTGCAGCGCGGCGTTTATCCGCTACCTCTTCCATGACGACGAGTAGGTCGACGTCGCTCCAGCGGTTTTCCGTGCCGCGTGCCCGCGAGCCGAAGAGCAGGATGCGCGCGGGCTGGAAGCGTGCGACGATGCGCTCTACCATCGTATCAACGACTGTCTCGTTGTTGGTCACTGTGGGCCCCCGGCCTCGCTGAGCAATGTTGCCTGCTCCGCCTGCGGGCGTTCGCGGGCGAGGCGGGCGATCTCCGGCCAGCTTTGTACGAGGGCATTATACCCCAAGGCTTCCTGGGCGCGGTTCTTCTGTTCGCAGATGCGGTAGAGGCGGTAGGCGAGTTCGCGGGCGGACTCGGCGTCGGCGCGCAGCTTGGCGAGCAGTTCGGCGGCGCCTGGCTCTCCGGACTGGTTGTGTACGCGGATGAGATGATGGACCATTTCCCAGACGGTACGGCGGGTGTCGGTTTCGGGGTCCCAGTTGTCGGGGAGCTCGTCGGGGCGGAGGAGGCGCACCTTGCCGGCGCCTGATTCGACGATCCCGGCTTCAGTCAGACCAGCATCGCTGGTATTCTTTGCCGTTATGAGCGTCTCGGCAATGCCGAAGTGTTCGGCATCGAAGCCCGCCTGTTCGAACCAAGCCACGGCCCAACGCGTGTCGGCGTCGAAATCGCCTTCCTGCTCCGCTAGTACCTCGTCCAATGTCTGGTTAATTGACGAGAGGGCGTCGCGTACAGTGAGGGCGCTACCACTAACGTCGAGGACGCGAGAGTAACGGCTGAACACTGCCATCCCGGGGCCAATAGCTGCCTGAGCTAAGTCCACAGGAGCGATACTTCCGGCTTGCATGGTGCGTAGGGCTGCGGGAAGTTCATCTTTGAGTGCATCAACGAACTCGCGACGCGTGGCCATTTTCGCATTGGCGGAACGTGGGCGACAGACGAGAACAATGCTGGAAGCAAGAGCATTCGCTCCAATGGCCAACGCACGTGCGCCTCTCTCAGTGCGTACTGGCCAGGTTCCAGTGATTGAGAGTCCAACGCTGATTGCTGCTTCAAGGAAAGTTTCCCATCCGGTGCTAGTGTGACCTTCTCCCTTTTTCTCTGACTGCTTAAAGGCATAGTAAATGGTGATAGGAAACGCGGGTTGAGATCGTTCAACTAAGATCCGCATTGCCTTTTTCATACCGCGTAGGAAAAAGGACTCTGCTTCCTGTTTGCTTCCGTGGCGATATGGTGTGGCAACCATCTCCTCGGCCTTGGGCGTGGCAAGCGTAGCAAACAGATTCGGTAGAGAATCTTTCAACATTTTTCGCAGCCATACGTATGAGAAATCAGAGAGATCGGCGTAGCCAACATTGTCATAGTAGGGAGGGTCAGTAGATAAGATCGGATGTGCAGAAACCATTTGCACGTCGCCCAAGTTATTGATTTGGGCGGCATCAGCTTGAAATGACCTTCCTTTCCGCTCGACAGTAGGCAAGGTCTGAATTGACTCGACAACCCAGTCAACTTGAGCCATCCAGTTCTGAGTCGACTTGGAAAATACGTTTACCTCCGCGTAATCCCACATCATGGGGATTGCCTGTCTGGCAAAGACTCCGGCGATAAAATCGCCGGAGTTCTGCCACCGCGCGAAACTCGAACAACTGTTCGAGTTTCTACTATTTGCGAACGCCAAGTACACTCCCACGGCCTCAGCATATGCGGTGGCCCCGGTCCCGCCATCACGCAGGGGGACATTATCCTCCGGCATGCCGGAGGCGACCGCGTCGAGGAGGATGCGTTCGCGAACTTCTCCTATCAGGTCAGAGAATGTGGTCAGCCCCACCAACTGGCGATCGGTGAAGAGATCGGCGAAGGTATCCAATCCGTACAACGACACATTTACTCGACATTTGCCAGCCAAGTCTACGTCAGGCTTCCAATCGGGTGTACCATCGCATGCGATTGCTTCTTGCTCTCGCGTCGGCGACAGATAGACACGTTCTCGATCTCCCTCTGCAACGATAGCCATCAAGCGTGCGCCCATCCGACCGGCCTGCCCTTCCTTTCGAATATAGTCATATGTAACGGGAACGCCTGAAACCAAGCAATAGAAGGCCTTTCTTTTGCCTGCTGTAGTGCCTTTGGCTGCCGCGTCCGGTGGCTTCAATGCCTTGACACAGAAGGAATACACGTCCTCCTCGATGACCGGATGGATGTAGGCTTCCCTGCCCGCCTTCTTCGACAGGATGAAGGTGGATGCTAGCGGGACTTCCACGTCGGCGAAGGCCGGGTTGGGGCTGCGGACGGTGCGGGCCCACAGCCAAGCGATGACTGTGAGTTGGCGCCCGACGTAGCGTCTCAGGTCAGGGCGATCCGCGGCCATCTCCTCGGTGACTTCGATCTTGGGGTAGAGATGGCCGATACGTTTCTCGGCCTCGTCGCGCATCCATTTTCCATAGTAGCGTACGTCCTCGGCCAATCCGGCGGCACCTTTCCATGCCGCGCTGATGCCGACCTGGCCGGTGTTGTGTTCCGGGTTGACGGGCGGGCGACCGGCGAACTTGGGCGGGATCTCGATCATGGCCTTGTTGATGAGGACGGCGACAGGGTTGAGGTCGCTGGCGTAGCTTTCGAGGCCAAGGCGCTGGGCTTCGAGGGGGATGGCACCGCCACCGGCGAAGGGATCGTGGAAGGCGGGCAGTTTTTCCGGGTCGAACAGTTCGGCGGCGCGGGGATGGTCGCGGTTGTCGGCGCAGGTGCGGCGCCAACTCTTGCGGATCTCGGCGCGCGCTTTCTCCAGTACGCTTTCGTTGGTGGTGTTTTCCCACAGCACCAGTTCCTCGATGATCTCGAAGAGGCGGTCGCGTTCTTTCTTTTGTTCTTCCTCGGTGGGGAACTCTTCGGGCAGGTCGGAGGGGTCGTCGACCAGTTGGGCGAAGAGTACGGCGCGGGCGGCGGCCAGCGGGCGGCGGGCCCACCAGAGGTGCAGGGTGCTGGGGTGGCCGTGGCGAATCGATTTTTCGCGGGCGGAGGCGGCGTTAATTGCGTCGAGTGGGAGGGCGACTTCGATGAGTTTTTTGCGGGTTATGGTCTGATCCACGTGGTTCCTCGATTCCAAGAGGGTGGCCGCGTCAGTACGTAGCCGTTGGGTCTGGTGACTTGGTTTGGTAGTTGGCTGTCTCTGAAGACGTCGCGACCGGTCGTAAAGGCTGAGAATTCACTCTTGACATTGTATAAGACATAGGGTAAGTTTTGAACACCACCCCAACGAGAGTATCGTTGGCCCGACGTCCCCCTTACGGGGGGCGTTTCTCTTTTTCCCGTCCTCTGCTTTAAGAGAAGCGCAGTCTCCGCATCAGTGAACTCCATTCCATCAGTCATCTCGCCGAAAGGCTGTGGCGTGCAACCGCATCCGCTCACGAATTTGGTCTGCGAAATGCCTCGCACCTGAAGACAATTCACCAGGATCTCTCCAGGTGAAACCGCGTAATCAGACCGGAACTGGCAGTTTGTCGTAAACAAGACATTTTTCAACACACAGGAACCTACCAAGCTGCAGGACGCTCCCCTTCGGTCACACTGGCGCCGTCGCGCGCGCCAGCAGTTCGGCGAAGTTGTAGTTGACGCTGGTGACGCCGAAGTCGGGTTCGCGGTGGAAGGGGCGGCGGAGGTAGTGGACGCGGTGGTCGTCGCGGTCGAGGAATTCGACGATGGCGAGGATGTAGGCGTCGGGCTTGTTGAGCGAGTAGAGGATCTCGTTGCGGGTTACGGTGATGGCCGGTGCGCCGGTGACGCGGCCTTTTACTTCGAGGAAGCGGAGGCGGCCGGTGGCGGGATCGCGGCTTTCGATGTCGTAGCCGCGTTTTTCGAATTCGCGGTCGGTGGGTTCGTAGCCCAGGCGTCGTTCCACTTCCATGACGATTTCGCGGGCGCGGGCGGCGGCGGCCTGGGTGTCGGTGGCTGCGGCAGGGGGGCGGGGCGGCAGATCGCCTGTCATGGCTCGGAGGAGGCCGCGGGGTGCGATCAGGGCGGCGCCGAGTACGACGGGCGGACGCGGGGAGATCTGGCGCTCCAGCTCCAGTTCGGCCAGGCGTCTTTGGAGGCGTTCCTCAAGGCGGTCGGCGCGCTGGCGGGCCTGGGCGGAGTTGAGGCGGGCGTTGGTGCGGCCGGATTGCTCCTGCAGTTTGAGGTCTTCGGCGCGGCGGTCCCAGTGCGAGATCTCTTTGGTCAGCCGGTCCTGTACGGCGTCGCGTGTTTTGTCGAGAAGCGGCTGGCGGGCGCGGCGGATCTCTTC
>DAOUHY010000111.1:0-3600 GCA_034428435.1 Caldilineaceae bacterium
GTCGCCCTTGGCGGCCTGGCGATAGCGAAAGAGGATGCCGCCGGTGGGGAAGTCAGGTCCTTTGATGAACTGCAGGAGATCGTTGACGCCGACTTCGTCAATTTTGTCGAAGTTATCGATCAGGTAGACGGTGGCGTCGACGACTTCGGCCAGATTGTGAGGGGGGATGTTGGTGGCCATGCCGACGGCGATGCCATTGGCGCCGTTGATGAGGAGGTTGGGTAGCGCGGCGGGCAGGATAGCCGGCTCTTTGAGCGTGGTGTCAAAGTTGTCGTTCCAGTCGATGGTATCTTTTTCGATGTCGGCCAGCATCAGGTCGCTGATGGTAGCCAGGCGCGCTTCGGTGTAGCGCATGGCGGCGGCGTTGTCGCCGTCGATGGAGCCGAAGTTGCCCTGTCCGTCGACAAGAGGGTAGCGCAGGCTGAACTCCTGGGCCATGCGCACAATGACGTCGTAGACGGAGGTATCGTTGTGGGGATGGTATTTGCCCAGCACTTCGCCGACGATACGGGCACTCTTTTTGTAGGGCCTGTTGCTGGTAACGCCCATGTCGTGCATGGCGTAGAGGATGCGCCGATGGACGGGTTTGAGGCCGTCGCGCACGTCGGGCAGGGCGCGGGCGACGATGACGCTCATGGCGTAGTCGAGATACGAGGCGTGCATCTCGGTGGTGATTTCGATTTCGCGGACGGTTCCTATCATTTTGTTGGTTTAGTCGTTTATCAGTGCGTCAACGGTCGTGTTGAGCGCGGCGGCGATACGGGATAAGGCGGACGCGGAGCCGGGCTTATGTCCCCGCTCGATCTCGGACAGGTAACTGGCACCGATTCCCGTGCATTCGGAGAGATCGCGTAGCGTCATACCTAGATGGTTTCGGTATGCAAGGATGGAACTTTGGCCGCGTATGATGGCCACAGCCACCTCATGTGGGACGCGGCTGCCGTCTTCGGCTTCAAGCGCAGCCAGCCTGTCCTCCAGTTCGCAATTGTGATTGAGCAGCGCCTCGTATTCCATTCGGCTTTGGTTTGATTGCCTCCATTCAAAAATGTTCGCATACGGTGAACATCCCGTCAAGAGAGTGTATTGGGAACGCCTGCCACTGTGATAGGCGTTGACAAACTGCAGGTCCTTGCGCAGTCTGTGCTTGGCGGCGTTGCCCGAGAAATCACACTCTCTCCAGCTTGAGGGCGTTGCGTAGCTCGATGACCTGGTCGCGGAGGGAGGCGGCGCGTTCGAACTCCAGGTTTTGGGCGGCTTCGTGCATTTCTTCTTCCAGGTTGGCGATCCGCTTGACCAGCTCGTCCGGGGAGAGGGTCGCCAGATTCCGGGTTGGGGCTTCTTCACCTTCGTCGATGCCGTAGTCGGCCTGCTCTTCGGATATGACCTTCATGCGATCGGTCAGGTCGCGGATGCTCTTTACGATGCTGCGTGGCTCGATGCCGTGCGTCAGATTGTGGGCCTCCTGGATGCGGCGGCGGCGGTTGGTCTCGCCGATGGCGCTCTCCATGGCTTCGGTCATCCTGTCGGCGTAGAGAATGGCGCGTCCTTCGACATGGCGGGCGGCGCGGCCGATGGTCTGGATCAGGGATGACTCGCTGCGCAGGAAGCCCTGCTTGTCGGCGTCGAGGATGGCGACGAGGGTGACCTCAGGCAGGTCCAGACCCTCGCGCAGCAGGTTGATGCCGACGACGACGTCGTAGACGCCGAGGCGCAGGTCGCGCAGGATCTCGACCCGTTCGAGGGTGTCGATTTCGCTGTGGAGGTACTGGACCTTGACGCCGAGGTCTGCGAGATATTCGGCCAGGTCTTCGGCCATTCGCTTGGTGAGCGTGGTGATGAGGGCCCGCTGGCCGATGGCGACGCGACGATGCACTTCGTGGAGCAGGTCTTCAATCTGCCCCTCGGTGGGGCGTACTTCGACGATCGGGTCGAGGAGGCCGGTGGGGCGAATGAGCTGTTCCACGACTTGTGTGGCGTGTGTCATCTCGTAGTCGCTGGGCGTGGCGCTGACGTAGATGACCTGGTTCACGACCTCGGCAAACTCGTCGAAGGTGAGGGGGCGGTTGTCGAGCGCGCTGGGCAGGCGGAAGCCATGGTCGACCAGAACCTCTTTGCGCGAGCGGTCGCCGGCATACATGCCGCGAATCTGGGGGATGGTCATGTGGCTTTCGTCGATGATCACCATCCAGTCGGCCGGGAAGTAGTCGAGCAGGGTCCAGGGGCGGCTGCCAGGGGGGCGGCGCGCGAGGTGGCGGCTATAGTTTTCGACGCCGTTGCAGTAGCCGATCTCCTGAAGCATTTCGACGTCGTAACGGGTACGCTGGCCGATGCGCTGGGCCTCCAGGAGCTTGCCCTGGCTCTCCAGCGAGGCGACCTGCTGCTTGAGCTCTTCCTCGATATCGACGATGGCCTCCCGGACCTGGTCCTGATGCGTGATAAAGTGCTTGGCCGGGAAGATCTCGACCTCGGGGTAGTCGTCGAGGATTTCGCCGGTGAGCGTGTCGATTTCGCTGATGCGTTCGATCTCATCGCCCCAGAAGCTGACGCGCAGGGCGTTGTCGCTGTAGGCCGGCTGGACTTCGAGCACGTCGCCGCGCACGCGGAATTTGGCGCGCTGGAGGGCGGTGTCGTTGCGCTCGTAGAAGATGTCGACGAGGTGGCGCAGGACCTGGTTGCGGCGTACCATTTCGCCTACGGTGAGCTTCAGGGCCACCTGACCGTAGTCCTGGGGGCTGCCGAGACCGTAGATGCAGGAGACCGAGGCGACGATCACGACATCCCGGCGGCTGAAGAGGGCGCTGGTCGCAGCGAGGCGGAGGCGCTCGATCTCTTCATTGACCTGAGCATCCTTTTCGATGTAGGTATCGCTGCGAGGGATATAGGCCTCGGGCTGATAGTAGTCGTAGTAGGAGACGAAGTACTCCACCATGTTATTGGGAAGAAACTCACGGAATTCGCTGTAGAGCTGTGCGGCCAGCGTCTTGTTGTGGGCAATGACCAGGGTCGGTTTCTGGATCAGTTCGACGACTTTGGCCATGGTATAGGTCTTGCCGCTGCCGGTGACGCCGAGCAGGACCTGGTGGGGCATCCCTTCATCGATGCCGGCGGCTAATTTTGCGAGGGCCTGGGGCTGATCGCCCATCGGTTGGAAATCGCTGACTACCTGGAATTGAGGCATATCCGGCTCCGCAGATCTGATACGAGCGAGGTTCGCAGATCAAGCTTACCACATTGCACAAGGGGATTGGGACATTTTACGCGGCCGCTCGGTTTTCCTGGCGCAGGCGGTCGGCGGCGTCCCGGCATCGTACGGAATTCACATTTGAAGTGTAGGCCGGTCGGCAGACCGGTGGTGGCCGGTGAACAGTGCAGTTGAATGGGGGCGATCCTCTCCCACTTTACGAACTTTTGTTCGTATTCTGCGGTAATTATACATGGTTTGGTCATGTCTGTCCAACAGGCGCGAACTGCGGGTGCATCCCAGATTTTTTGAGAGGGGGAAGGGAGGTAGACTTGAGGTAGGAGAAAAGTAGAGAAGAGAAAGAGGGGAATGAGATGAAAAGAGAAGAGGCGAAGGCGAAGTTTATGCGTGGTGCGGAG
>DAOUHY010000112.1:0-5164 GCA_034428435.1 Caldilineaceae bacterium
CATCAACCGCTATCCTCATGAGTTTTCCGGAGGCCAGCGCCAGCGGATTGGCATCGCTCGCGCCCTGGCTACCAACCCGACTTTCATTGTGGCCGACGAACCGATCTCGGCCCTGGACGTATCGATCCAGGCCCAGGTCGTCAATCTGTTATGGGACCTCAAAAACGAGTTCGGTCTGACCTACCTTTTTATCGCGCATGATCTTTCCATGGTACGCTATATCAGCGACCGCGTGGCCGTGATGTACCTGGGGCGGGTCGTCGAAATGGGGCCGACTGAGGATGTGTACGGGCGCTCGCTGCACCCGTATACCCAGGCCCTGGTTTCGGCTATCCCGGTCGTCGATCCCGAAGTGGAGATGACCCGCAAACCGATCATCCTGGAAGGCGATGTTCCCAATCCCGCCAATCCACCATCCGGCTGCCATTTCCATCCGCGATGCATCTACGCCACCGAGATCTGCACGCAGGAAGACCCTGAATTCCGCAACCTGGGCCAGACCATAGAGCACTGGGTCGCCTGCCACCATGCCGAGCAGAACCTGGAGTAAGAGTTATGGGTACAGATAACGGGGCACCGGCCGCCCGACACTGAAGCTATGCGATTCGCCCTCTTCGGCGCCGGACGCGCTGGCACAATCCACGCCCGCAACATCGCCGCCCATCCTCGCGCCGATCTCGCCTACATCTTCGACGTCGACCAGGCCGCCGCACAGCGGCTCACGGACGCCCGCTGCGGGCAGGTTCCCCGCAGCCCGCAGCAGATCTGGGAGGCCGACGACGTCGATGCCGTCCTGATCGCCTCTTCCACCGACACCCACGTCGACCTGCTGCGCCAGGCCATGCGGGCCGGCAAACCGGTCTACTGCGAAAAGCCGATCGATCTCGACATCGAGAAAGTGAGAACGTTCGTGGACGGAGCCTCCGCGAGCGACCCGCCGGTATTCGTCGGGTTCCGCCGACGCTTCCAGCCTGAATTCAGTTCCATGCAGCGGCAGGGCCGGGACGGTGTAATCGGCCGGATTGAGTCCATCCGCATCATTGCCCGCGACTTTGCGCTGGCACCCCTCGCCTTTCTGCAGCGTTCCGGCGGCCTGCTGCGCGATAAGATGATCCACTACTTCGACCTGGCCCCATGGCTCGCCGCCGAGAGACCGACCGAACTGTACGCAACCGGATCCAACCTCATCGATCCCGTCGTCGGTGAGATGGGCGACGTCGACACCGCGGTTGCGGTCCTGCGCTTCCCCAGCGGCGCGCTCTGTACGATCGAGAACGGCCGCCGCGCGGCCTACGGCTTCGACGACCGCGTCGAGATCTTTGGTGCCGAAGGGATGCTGCAGGGCGGCTCCGCTCCCGCCGAAAATCTGGCCCGGTTCACCGCGACGGGCATCACGCAGAACCGTTTTCCCGACTACTACGGCGAGGAGAGCTTTGCCTACGCGCTCGATGCCTTCATCAGCGCGCTCGAAAGTGGCGCGTCCGTCTCGCCTTCGCTGCAGGACGGCTACCAGGCCCAGCTGATCGCCGAAGCCGCCATCGAGTCCATGCGCACCAACCGGCCGGTGAAACTCCAATGGACATAGTAGATGTGCTACTGTTTCGCCCACTGCGCCCGCAGGAAATCCAATCAGCCCGTGCCCACCTATGAACGCAAGTCCTGACCCTTCAACCAGCGCCTATCCGCTCCGCGGCGGAGAGAGCCTTCTCCTCCTCGACGAAGCCCTGATCCAAGAGGAGGACGGCATCACCCGTGAAGTCCAGCCGTGCAGCAAGAGCCCCTTCGTCATGGAGCCTGACGAGGACAAGCTCTGGGAATACTGCGGCCCCGGCATGAGCAAGCGTATCCATCTCTACGGCACGGCCCTCTACGACGATCTGGCCGGCAAGTACCGCATGTGGTACTTCGGTCGCATGGGCCCCCACTGGCGCGTGCCCGACGGAAACTACCAGATCCCCGAACTCTACGTCCCCCGCACCGACGAAAAGCCGTTCCACTGCAACGGCGTCACCGCCGACCGTTACGGACGCCCCTTCGTCGACAACGACCGCGGCGACCTCACCCTCTACGCCGAAAGCGACGACGGCATCCACTGGACCAAGCCGGAGCTGGGCATCTTCACATTCAACGGCAGCGCCGCCAACAACATCATCTGGGACCTCCACGGCGCCTCCGTCTTCATCGACCGCGACGAAGAGGACAAGGACCAACGCTACAAGGCGGTCGGCTTCTGCCGCCGCTACCGCAGTATCTTCCTGCTCACCTCCCCCGACGGCATCCACTGGCATGACAACGTCACCGTATCCCTCCCCGGTCAGGGGCGCACCCATAACTGTCTCGAGCCGGTGGTGAAGCGCAGCAACGAGGGCACCTTCAACGTCACCTGGGACCCGGTCGATTCCATCTACCGCGCCTACTCGCTCCAGCGCTTTGACGACAGCGAGAAGCGCCGCGTCATCTGCTATTCGGAAAGCCCCTCTCTGGCCGGCCCCTGGAAGGACTCCTACCCGATCCTGGAGCCGGGAAACTGGGACGACGAGATCGCCCGCCGCCGCTACGGCGCGCTGCGCGCCGAATTCCACAACATGTCCGCCTTCCGTTATGGGAGCCTCCATATCGGTCTGCTGGGCGTCCTCTACGTGACCGCCGAGCAAATCCCGGGCGAAAAGAACCAGATCCCCTGCGACGGCCCCATCGACGGCCAATTCGTCTACAGCCGCGACGGCATCAGCTGGCAGCATGCCGACCGCGCCCGCACCGTCGCGCTGCCGCGCGGCGCCGGCGATGCCTTCGACAGAGGCATGATCATCGGCACGGCCAAGGAGCCGATCATCGAAGGCGATGAAATTCACTGGTACTACACCGGCTGCGAGCATACGCACGGCGAGGTCGACATGGAGAAGCGCGTCAAGCGGCTGGGCCGCGCCACCTGGCAACGGGATCGCTTCGTCGCGCTCGCTGCCGCGAGTGAGGGTATAATCGCGACCAAGCCCCTGCACCTGCCCGCGGGCGCCGGCGACCTCGAGGTGAACGCCGATGCCGCCGGCGGGCAGTTGCACGTCGAACTGTGCCGCCCCGACGGGCGCGTTCTGGACGGATTCTCGCGCACTGACTGCCTTCCTCTGCAGACCGACGACCTGCACTGGCAGGTCAGGTGGAAGAACGAGCAGCCAGCGATTGAGGGGGCGGTCCAAATCCGCTTCCTCCTGAACCGCAGCAAGCTGTACAGCTTCACATTTCGAGATCACTGACACCTGACTATCGACAACCGGCCGTAAACTACCAGATCGAGGAGTCCTATGAGCCTTACAATCCAGGAAAAAGAGTCCTTTGAAGCCAACGGCTATCTGCTCAAGAAAGGCCTCGTCTCCCCGCAGGAGATCAAGCAGATCCGCCAGGAAATGCCAGACATTCACCGGCGCATGCTGGCCGATCCCCCGCCCGAAGTCCACGTCGCCTGGGAGGACGAGGACGCGCCCGATGAGAGCAAGATCATCCGCCAGCTGATGCACAGCGAACTGGTCAGCCCCACCCTCAACCGCATCCTGCGCAGCGACGCGCTCGTCGATATCGTCGCCGAGCTCATGCACCCGCAGGTCGCCCTCTACCACAGCAAGCTCCTGCCCAAAGAGGCCGGCATCGGCGCGGCGACGCCCTGGCATCAGGACTACGCCTACTGGAAGACCGACGAAAACCAGCCGATGATGATCAACTGCCAACTCGCCATCGATCCGATGACCCTCGAAAACGGCTGCCTGGAGTTCATCCCCGGCAGCCACCGCTGGGGCTTGCAGGACCATGAGCAGCACCAGGAGACTTTCGGCAGGTTCCTGCCCGGCCGCTACTACAAACGCGACGAGGGCGTGACCATCCCGATGGAGCCGGGCGACGGCATCTTCTTCACCTCCCTCGTCATCCACGGCTCCGCACCCAACACATCGCCCCACCCCCGCTGGGCGAACACCTTCGCCTACAACGTGCCCGGCAACGGCGAGCACCAGGTCCGCGAAGTTCTGCGTTGACTGTTGAGGCCGGGGACCGGCGGCCCTCGTGGCGGAGAATCTGGTTTACCGGAGGTGCACCGGCCTCCGCGGTTTCCCGCGCCGTGTCCCGACAAATTTGCCCTTACCAACTGTTTTCTATACAATAGCCTACCGTCTGATTCGGCTGGAGAACCGGTACTGGTCAAAACTTAGGCCATGACCCCAACGGCAACAGCCCAAATCGGTCATCGCAAAACTCTCGATCCTCTCCTCCGCAATCGAGGTTTTCCCGGCAGTGACCCACCTGAGCCGGCTGTCTGCTCGCCCCGGGCAGCTAAAGCATTCTGCTCTGGCATCCGCCTTCTGCCGTCTTGCCCTTATCGGTAACTGCAGGAATTCATCTGTGGTATCATTCTTGTTCCATCGACAATTCGTAGTTCGGTATTCCATCAAACCATAGGAGGAGATTCCATGACCCAAAGGCACATTTCACGACGAAGGTTCTTGCAGGTATCCGCCTTTGCCACCGCCGGCGCAGTGCTGGCTGCCTGCGGCGCTGGCGACGCACCCGCCGCGGAAGCGCCCGCCGCCGAAGAGCCGGCCGCAGCCGACAGCGGCGACGCGATGCCCGCATCCCAGTACAACGAAGCGCCCATGCTGGCCGATATGGTCGCCAACGGCGAAATCCCCCCCGTGGACGAGCGGCTGCCCTCCAACCCAATGGTGATCGAACCTCTGAATGAGGTCGGGCAGTACGGCGGCACCTGGCGCCGCATCGGCGTTGACCCCGGCGACGCCGGCATCTTCCGATACCGCCTCATGTACCCGCAGCTGGTGCGCTACAACAGTGACGGCTCCGATATGGGCCCCAATCTGGCCGAATCCTGGGAAGTCTCCGATGACGGCACCACCTACACCTTCCACCTGCGGGAAGGCGTCAAATGGTCGGACGGCGCGCCGCATTCCTCCGAGGACTTCATGTTCTGGTATGAGGACGTGCTGGGCGATGAAGACCTCGCCCCCAGCTTCCCCGTCTGGCTGACAGTCGGCGGCGAGCCTGTCGTCATGGACGCGCCCGACGATCTCACCATTCGCTTCACCTTCCCCGGCGCGCATGGCATCTTCATGAACCTGATGGCCGGGGCCAACGGCGCTTCGATGACCTGGTATCCCAAGCACTA